>NTKV01000007.1 GCA_002457745.1 SAR116 cluster bacterium MED-G06
GATTGTGGCAACATCCGGTGTCGCGCCGCGTCTTGCCGATGGCGAAATCGATCCCCATGCATGGAACGCGCTGACCAATGGCATTGTCTATGTCGAGAACATCGCCGCCGCGATGGCACAGGCTGACACCGCGAACGCCGATGCCTACAAAGCGAATGCCGCCGCCTATATCGCCAGGCTGCGCGCGCTTCATGCCAGCGCCAGCGAGAGCTTCGGTGCGCTACCGGAAAGCCGGCGGACGGTTGTCACAGCGCATGATGCCTTCGGCTATCTGGCTGCCTCCTACGGGCTGAACTTTCTGGCGCCTGTCGGAATCGATACCGACGCCGAACCTTCGGCAAAAGAGCTGGCAGCGCTGATCAGCCATCTGAAGGCAACAGGTGCCGGCGCACTGTTTGTCGAAAACATCACCAGCCCGGCGCTGATCACCCAGATCTCGCGCGAGACCGGCCTGAAAATCGGCGGACGTCTGTTTTCCGATGCCCTGTCAGAGCGTGGTGGGCCGGCCACAAGTTATGTCGCGATGTTCGAGCACAATCTTGGTGTGATCATGGCGGCCTTGCAGGACAGTGGCAGCTGATGACCATGTGATCGCAAGACTGTGCTGAAAATGAAGGGCCGGGCGTTGCCTCTGCCTCCTCGTCGTCTTGCGGCTGGCACCAGGGATTCGATGTTGACCATGGCCGGTCCAATCGCCGACAAAAGGACATATGAGCTATCCGGCGGAGAGACACACATGGCGCATCAGCGGATCAGATCCTTCAATACGCGCGACACCTATCCCGAGCAGAGCCTTGACAACGACCTGTGTCAGGCCGTTGTGACGCGCGGCGGGCGCACCGTCTGGATGCGGGGCCAGTGCCCGCAGAATCTGGATGACGCGGTCAATATCGACAGCCATGACCCGGCCGAACAGACCCATAAGGTGATGCAGAATATTCGTCAGCTGATCGAGGAGGCCGGCGGCGAGATGGCGCATCTTGTGAAGATCGTCGTCTATATCACCGATGTGCGGCATCGCGAGGCTGTCTACCAGACCATCGGCGAATATATCAAAGGGGTCCATCCGGTTTCGACCGGACTGGTGGTCAGCGCGCTGGCCCGCCCCGATTGGCTTGTCGAGATCGACGCCACCGCTGTCATTCCTGACGAGGCCGGGGCATGACCTTCTCGCTTGTCGCCCGCTGCGCTGCCAGCGGCCATTTCGGCGTTGCCGTGACATCCTCGTCGCCGGCGGTGGCGGCGCGCTGTGCCTTTGTTCGGGCCGGGACCGGCGCTGTGGCGAGCCAGAATGTGACCGACCCGAGGCTTGGGCCCCGGGTGCTTGATACGATGGCATCCGGACAGGGCGCGGCGGCCGCGGTGGGGCAGGTGACCGACACTGCCGACAACACCGGCTGGCGCCAGCTTCTGGCCGTCGATGCCCAGGGGGGAACAGCCATTTTTTCTGGTGACCATGCTCTCGGGATCAGTGCCGAAGGCCAGGCACAGGACGCCGCCTCTGCTGGCAATCTTCTGGCAAACCCCGGGGTGCCAGCGGCGGTTCTTGCCGGCTTTGCCTCTTCCAGCGGCCATCTTGGTGACAGGTTGATGGCGGCGCTGTTTGCCGGGCTGGATGCCGGTGGCGAGGCCGGCCCCCTTCATTCTGCCGGCATGCTGATTGCCGGTGAGCAGTCATGGCCGCTTGTCGATCTGCGATGCGACTGGAGCGAAGCGTGCCCGATCAGGGCACTGGATGCCGCCTGGCAGGTCTACAGACCACAGATGGATGACTATGTGATACGGGCGCTTGATCCGGCGGCATCGCCGTCATATGGCGTTGCCGGCGATGATCGCTGACCCGCCGGGCGCCAGCGGCGAGACCCATGTGACCGGAATCAGGGTGCTGTGCCATGCCGTGCAGCGATATCACCGGCCAGCCTGGCCGCATCCTCCCAGACACCCCAGATGAAGGATGATCCCCGCATCGACAGCCAGGGCAGTCCAAGGAAATACAGCCCCGGCACCTCGGCAATGCCCTCTTTATGCTGTGGCCGCCCGTCGCCGTGGAAGCACGCAAGCTTCAGCCAGTCGAAATCCTGTTTGTAGCCGGTCGCCCAGATGATGGTGCTGACGCCCTCGGTAGCAAGGTCAAGCGACCTCACCGGACGTGTCATGCAGTCAGGATCGGAACCGATCAGGCGTGCCGCCGGATCCTCGGGAAGATCGATGCCGTTGGCGGCAACATAGGCGTCGGCCTCGTCGAGAAGACCCAGATAGTTGTCATCGCCAGCCATGATATTGCGCGCCAGATCATCGGCAAAATGCATCACCCCGCCATCATGCCGCGCGGTCATGCCAAGAAGGGTCATGCCGCGTGCCGCGAAGCGCCGGAAATCCACCGTCTCGCCGCCATGCGCGCCGCTGACCGCGATGGTGACATGCTCGCGCCCCTGCGGCGGCGTCTTCAGGGCCCATTTGCCAAGAACGCCAAGCCACCAGACGAAATCCTTGCCGCGATAGCGTCGCGGCGGCCGGTCATGCGGGCCGATTGACAGAAACACCCGCCGGCCTGACCTGAGAAGTTCATCGGCAATCTGCGATCCGGAGGACCCGGCCCCGACGACAAGAACCCCGCCATCGCCAAGCTGGTCAGGATTGCGATACTGCGCTGAATGGATCTGCGTGATGCCCGGTGTGTCAGGCACCAGCGGCGGGATCACCGGGGTCTGGAACGGGCCGGTGGCGGCGACAATATTCTGCGCTTCAAGCTGCCCGTGCGAGGTCTCTACCAGAAAGGCCGATGTTCCGGTCTGGCGCGTGACCGACGTCACCTCGACGCCGCAGCGGACCGGAGACCCGATGGCGTCGGCAAAGCTCTCGAAATAGGCAATGACATCATCGCGTGTGGCGAAATCGTCACCACCGATTCCGGCAAATTCCTGTGCCGGAAACCTGTCATGCCAGGCCGGGCCGTTCGCCACAAGACTGTCCCAGCGGGCGCTGCGCCAGCGTTCAGCGACGCGGTGGCGTTCCAGGACCAGATGCTCGACACCCTGGCTGCGGAGATGCGCGCTCATTGCCAGACCGGCCTGACCGCCGCCAACAATCACCGTATTCACGCGCTCTGCCATTGCCATGTCTCCAAGGTCTTCCGTCGCTGTGAGAGTAGGGGTGCCGGCCGTTCGGCTTCAAGGTCTTTCTGGGCTTGTGCCGGGCCGTTCAGCGGTGTGCCAGCGGGGCAAAAAATTCCTGTCAGGATGTGCGTTACCAGCTTGCCAACTCTGCCGACTTTTGTCTCTATGTGGTGATGAGGCGGCATGCCGCAGACCTGTTTTGGAGGAGGCTCGGATGGATATTCCGGCGCTGGCAGAGACCTACAACCGTGACGGCTATATCGGTGGTGTGCCGATCCTGACAGCCGGCGAGGTGGCGCGGCATCGCGCGTCGATGGAAGCTGCCGAAGATCAGATCGGCTCGCTTCATTACCGCTCGAAGGCGCATACCATCCTGACCTCGCCGCTGCAGCTGGCGACCGACAATAGCGTGCTTGATATCGTGGAATCCTTGATCGGTCCCGACATCCTTCTCTACAATGTCACCTACATCATCAAGGAGGCCAACGCGCCAAGCCACGTCAGCTGGCATCAGGACCTGACCTACTGGGGGCTCAGTCATGATGACCAGGTGTCGATGTGGCTGGCGCTGTCGGTGGCAGATGATGTCAGCGGTTGTATGCGGATGCTTCCGGGAAGCCATACGCATGGCCGCTATGACCATGAGACCCGCGAGGACAGCGCCAATGTGCTGCTTCAGGGGCAGACAGTGACCGGCGTCGATGAGGAGAAAGCCCTGCTCTGTCCGTTACAGCCCGGAGAGGCGTCTTTCCATCATGGCTGGACCTTGCATGCCTCGATGCCGAACCGCAGCCATGACCGCCGCATCGGGCTCAATGTCCAGTACATCGCCGCGCATGTGAAGCAGACCAAGCATGACCGCGATACGGTGATGCTTGTGCGTGGTGAGGACCGCTATGGGCATTATGGCTATGACCGGCCGGCGGAGGCTGATCTCGAGCCTGCGGCGCTGGCGCATCAGCGCTATCTTGAGGATCTTCATCGCGAAACCGCAGGTACCAGCTGAGACGCGCCATGCCCCGGATTCTGATTGTCGAGAGCAACCCGTACGATGTCAGCAAGGCACTGGCGGCGCGCACCGGCGCGACACTTGCCGACGTGTATGCGGCGTCGCTGACCACGATTGATGGCACCGCCGAAATCGAGATCATCTCCCCCTATGATGGCGATGATACCCCTGACATGACGGAGTTTGACGGGGTGGTGTTCACCGGGTCCTCGGTCGAATGGAACACGGATGATGACCGCGCCGCGCCGCTGGCCGATGTAATGCGGGCCGCTTTCGCCGCAGGCCGACCGGTGATTGGGTCCTGCAACGGCATGCAGCTTGCCGCCTCGATCCTTGGCGGGTCTTCGGCGGCATCACCGAACGGGCGAGAGGACGGCATGGCGACCGGCATTGAGCTGACTGAGGCTGGCCGCAGCCATCCGATGATGGCCGGACGGCGTGACGGCTTTGCTGTTCCCTGCACGCATCGTGACGAGGTGGTGCGCCTTCCCGAAGGGGCGGTCCGTCTGGCCGGCAACGGCCATAGCGAGGTCCAGGCCTTTGCCATCGACCGTGATGGCATCGATTTCTGGGGCATGCAGTACCACCCCGAATTCAGCCCGTCCTATGTCGGCCGCTATCTTGGCGACATGCACCGGGTCCCGCCACAGGTTGCGGATGATCTGATGCTGGCAGAGCGTGATGATGCCGCGGCGTTACGGCTGTCGACCAGCCCGGCTGATCAGGGCGATGCTGTGCGCATGCTGGAACTGCGCAACTGGATGGCGCGACTCTGACCCGCTCGGGTTCCCGACATGCCGGTCATCGACGCGTCCGTGTCAGGAAAAATGCAGGGAATGCGCGCTAGATCACCGCGGTTTCCACAAGTGGCGCGCCGGCGGCAATCCGGTTCCATGAGAAGGGGGAAAGATCGAGGCTGCGGAATTCCCCATAGGTGATCAGCTCGGCCACACCGCGCCCCATGGCCGGGCTCTGCTGCAGTCCATGGCCGGAAAATCCGTTCTGGAAAATGAAATTTTTGACCAGGTCATGTGGACCGAGGATGGCGTTCTGGTCGAGCGTGTTGAAGGCGTAGTGGCCGGCCCATTCGGTGACCACGCGGATCGCCTCGAATTGCGGGATGCGGTTGGCCAGTATCGGCCAGACATGATCCTGCCAGCGGGTATGGTCCATCGCGAAATCATCGTAATCCACCGCCGGGTCGGGATCGGCTGGGCAGCCTGCCAGATAGGTGTCCGGCCCGTCCTGACGGACATGAACGCCTGACGGGTCGATGGTCAGCGGCAGGTCGCGGTCGAGTGGAGTCTCGGCCGTGAAAATCCAGGTGAACCGCTTGCGCGGCTCCACCGGCAGCCCGATGCCGGCCATCGCCGCCGTACGCGCCGCACGCGGGCCGCTGGCATTCACCAGCGTGCCGCAGGACACTGACTCGCCAGAGGCCAGGGTGACATGGGTGACGCGGTCACGGGCGCAGCCAATGCCAACCACCTCATTTGCTATATATTCGGCGCCCTTCTCGCGGGCCGAGCGGCGCAGCCAGTCGAAAACGGTGCCGCCATCCCAGTATCCTTCATCACGGAGATTGATCGAGCCAAGGCGGATATCCCGGAGATTGTAGAACGGGAAGCGTGCCGCGATCTCGTCAGGAGACAGGATTTCGGTGGCCGTGCCGTTGGCGCGCTGGATTGCCTGATTGGCCCGCAGCAGCGCGGCAAACTCGTCATTATCGGCAAGATACATATAGCCGTAATTCTGGATGCCGAGCTCGGGGACGCGAGCGTCCCCCATATAGGTGCGGAGGTTCTTCACGAAATCGGCGGCAAACTGCGAGATCTGGATGTTCAGCGCCGTGGAGAATTGCTGGCGCATGCAGGAGTTGGTGTGTGCCGTCGATGACTGGCCATAGCCGGGGTCGCGCTCGACCACCAGAATGGTGCCGTCGAAATTCGGGGTCTGTGCAAGGAACCAGGCGCTGGCCGATCCCATGATCGCCCCGCCAATGATCACCACGTCATAGCTTGTCCTGCTCGGTGATGTGTCAAACCCACCCGTGTTCACTTCCGTTTCCGATCTGTCGCGTTCCAGACGGCGGCGCCCGGCATCACGGACAGAACGTCCCAGCAGGCGCCCATGGTGTGATAGTCGGTCTTTCCGGCGGGTGATTTGTAAGGCTCGACCTTGTGACCTTCGCGACTGGTGATACGGAACCAGGCGCCGTGCTCATGGTCGATCAGATGGTCCCATGACCAGCCCCACAGACGGTGATAGTCGCTGCGGTAGCGTTCCTCGCCGGTGCGGGTATAGAGCCGCCAGGCGGCGGCGAGCGCCTCGGCCTGGACCCAGAAATATTTATGCGCGTCGGCAAAGCTTCCATCCGGGGCATAGCCATAGACAAGTCCGCCATGGTCCTGGTCCCAGCCCCTGTCCATCGCCGTATCGTAGAGACGGGTCGCTGTCGCAAGATGCCAGTCGGCGGGGCGATGCGCGTCAAGCTGCAACAGGAGCTTTGTCCATTCGACCTGATGCCCGGGCTGAAAGCCCCAGGGTTTGAACAGGTCGTCCGGCTTGTCGATGTTGTAGGTCCAGTCATGCTGCCAGTCGGCGGTATAATGCTCCCAGATCTGGCCATCAGCCCCGGTCGCCAGATCGACCGTGAAACGGTTGGCGACAAGATCGGCGCGGTCAAGATAGCGTGCCTCTCCGGTGGCCTCGAAGGCAGCGATCAGCGCCTCGACCGTGTGCATGTTGGCATTCTGCCCGCGATAGGAGGACAGGGTGGCAAGGCTGGCGTCGCGCTCGTCGGCATAGGCACTGTGGCCCGGCTCGTAGAACTGTGCCTCCATGAAATCCCAGGTGTCGGCGATCAGCCTGTCGGCGCCCTCGATGCCGGCACGATGCGCCCAGGCGGCGGCCAGCATGACAAAGGAATGGCCATAGGCCATGGCGCGTCCGTCCTCGATGACATCACCCTTGCGCTGCCACAGGTGATGGCCCTTGTCGGTCAGGTGGTGGGTCGCAAGATAGCGCAGACCATGTGCCGCCCAGTCGCGGTAATGCCCCCGCCCGGTCCACAGGAAGGCGCTGGCGTAGTTGAAGACAAAGCGTGTCGAACTCACCAGATGGCGTGTCTCGCGGTCATAGACCGTGCCGTCATCAAGAAAGAAGTGGAAAAAACCGCCATCACTGTCGAGGGCGACCGGTTCGTAGAAGGCCAGAATGTCCTCGACATGCGATGACAGGAATTCCCGGGACTCAAAATCGGGCTTCACAGGCTTGGGTGTCATTTCCAGAATCATCCTCGCGAATGCCGCCGCGAAACGCGGCCAGTTGCATAACAAGGCCACCGAATTCCGGTTCGATGATCTTGAAAATTTTCTGACACCGTTCGGGGGCATCAGGGTCGACATGTTTCAACAACCAGACCATCTGTACCGCGCTCTGCCTGTTCCAGATCTGCATCGTGTCATATGAAAGCGGGTGCGTGAACGGCTAAATTTGTGATGCTGGGCCCAGATGGCAAATGATCGCAAATGATCGCAAATGACCGAAGAGGCCTGAAAATGACCGCGGCCACCTGCGGCAATGCCCCGCCTTGTCTGGCATCCTCCGCCGCCCCTATCTTCCAGTAAGTTATCCTGTCCTGTCACTGTTTGCCGAGGGCCTGTCATGGCGCTTCTTGCCATCCTTCACGCGGCGATCGCCGGCTTCATGGTTTTCTTCATGGCGGTGGTGCCGCAAGCTGCGTTCAAGACCTTGTCGGCGAAAGCTGTCGGCGCCTTTCTCCGCATCCTGTTTCCAAGGCTGTTCCTGTTCGGGATGGTGCTCGCGATTGCCGCCAGCGGGGCGGCGATCTGGGCTGGCGCGGGGTGGCAGCTCAATATTTCGCTTCTTGTCGCGGCCGGGTTCGCGCTCAATGTCTTTGTGCTGACGCCGCGAATCAACGCCTATCGCGACCGCGAACTTGAGGGTGACGCGGCGGCGAAACGGATCTTCGGGCTTCTGCATCTGGCGTCGGTGGCCATCTTTCTGGCGCAGCTTGCCGGAAGCCTGGCGGTGACCGGAATGTTCCTGTGGACAGCTGGCGCCTGACTTTCGATCCGGGTCAGCGCGCGCCTTGTTCTTGACCGGTTCATGCGGATGATGGCTGCTGCCATGATGCCGCTTTCCACGGCTGATCAGGCCATGCCGACCTGTGTCTGGACTGGCAGCATGTCGTCGGGGCGCTGATCGATCAACGCTTCCAGTGTCTGCCGTGTCTTCGCATGTGCCGGATCATCGAACAGGTTGGTCATCTCGTGCGGATCAGCAGCAAGGTCATACATTTCCCCGGCCCCGCTGATCATGTCCTTGGTCAGCTTCATGGTGCGTGTGCGCACGGTCTGAAGGGACAGTTCCACGCCGGCGCGGGTCGGCAGGAGCCCCCACTCATTGCGGGTGTAGTCGCGCTGCTCCCGCCCTTCGACAACAGGCTTCAGGCTGGCGGCATGCTGTGGCAGCAAAGGCGTTGCCCCGCCATAGTCTGTGAAGGTTGCGGCAAGGTCCATGGTGCTGACCGGGTTGTCATTGATCGTGTCGGCAGGCACACCCGGGCCGCGCATGATCAGTGGCACACGAAGCAGCCCTTCATAATGCATCGGCCCTTTCAGAACCAGCCCGTGATCGCCAAGCCAGTCACCGTGGTCGGATGCGTAGACAATGATGGTGTTCTCGGCCAGACCCATTTCGTCAAGGCAGTTCATCAACCGTCCGACCTGATGGTCGATCAGTGCGATCTGGCCATAGGTGTTGGCGATGATCTCGCGAAGCTGCGCGTCGCTCTGTGGCGGGATGCGGCTGTAGTTCTTGCGGATGTTCGCGTGTTCCGCCTCGCCGGCCGGCTCTGATGTCATCACCGCCTCATGCCACCAGGGGCGTCCCTCGAAATCACGGGTCCGGTGTTCGGGCAGGTCGACCTCCTCCGGTGCATGAAGACGCGACCAGGGCTCTGGCGCATCAAACGGATGATGCGGGTCGGGGAAGCTGACCCAGCCACAGAACGGCTTGGCATCCTCGGGCCGGTCCCGCATCCAGGCAATCGCCCGGTCGGCGGTCCAGGTCGAGTTGTGCCACGCCACCGGCAGCATCGAGTGATGTGTCTGTGCGGCCCCTTTGGTGTCGCGGCCATTCTGCTGATAGGCAGCGTTCTTTTCGTGGCCGCGGCCATCGGCAAAGAACCAGCGCTCATAATGCTGGCCACGCGGCGGCTCTTCGGGAAGGAACCAGTTATGGCCAAGAAGCATCATCTCGACGTGATCGAAGCCCATATAGGGGCCATACCAGTCATCCCCGAACTGTGCCGAGGATTTCACACATTCCGGCGTGCCTGTCGGCGCGAAGGTGTGGTAGGTCGAGAAATGCGCCTTGCCGAAATAGGCGGTGTCATACCCGGCTGCGGCCAGCGCGCCGGCAAACCCCTTCTCACCTGTCTCCGGCGCAAGATCGATGCCGTTGTCATGCACGCCGTGGGTGCGCGGCAGCTGGCCGGTGAGGATCGAGGCGCGCGCCGGCTGACAGATCACGCAGGGTGTGATGGCGTTGGAGAATCGCGTCCCCTCGCGTGCCAGCTGGTCGAGATGCGGTGTCTTGATGCTGCGCCCCTCTATTCCGAGGCAGTCTGCACGGTGCTGGTCAGCGGTGATGAACAGGATGTTGGGACGAGTCATGAGGTTGGCTTCCTTGCAAAATAGACAAGAACGAAAAGGGACCCTGCCATCAGCATCACGCAGATCGGGCTTGAAAACAGGAACCACGGGTCGCCGCCGGTGGCGGAAAAGGCCTGACGCGCGGTGCGCTCAAGGGGGCCTGTCAGAATGAAGGCAATGACGAAGGGCAGAATGGGAATGGTGCAAAGCCGCATCACAAAGCCCATGATGCCGAACAACACCAGCCAGATGACAGAGAGCAGGTTGGTGTCCTGGACATAGACACCGGCAATGGTCAGAAGCAATACCGAAGGCAGCAGGATCTGCTTGGGTATATGGATCATGTTGCCCATCAGGCGCATGACCTGCAGGCCACCCGCCCAGTTGAGGATGTTGGCAACCGCCATCAGCGTGAACAGTCCGAAGGCCATCACCATTTCCGGGTTGGCGCCGCTGGACGGAAATTTGAAAACGCTGGGGCTCGGGTTCAGGCCGTTGATCGAATCCATCGCCAGAATCAGGAATACCGCGGCTGCATTGCCGGGGATGCCAAGCGAAAGGACCGGGATCAGATTCGCGCCGGACACTGCCGAATTCGCTGCTTCCGTCGCCGCCACACCCTGTGGCACACCGCTTCCGAAGCGTTGTGCCTGATCGTCGGGGTGCCGCGCATCATGCCGTCGTTTGGCGGTGCTGTAGCCAAGGGTGGCAGCCAGTGTCGAGCCAATGCCGGGAAGTGCGCCAATGGTGGTGCCGATGGCCGCAGAGGGCAGGATATAGCCGAGCAGTTGTCTCTTTTCGGCAAGCGGCAGGCTGTTGTCGCCGGCAATCTTGTGCCGGACGAGCCTGCCATGGTTGATGATTTCGCCGCGCATCTCGTACAGCGCGGTGAACACCTCGCCGATGACAAGCGTGCCGAGGATCGCGCAGGCAATCGGGAATCCGCCGGAGAGCTCGACAATGTTGCCGGTCAGACGTGGATAGAAATCCTCACCGGTGCCGATGGTGGCAAAGAACAGGCCAAGCCCGACAGCAATCAACCCCTTGCCGACGGGCTTGCCGACAATCGCCGCAATGAAGCAGAGCGAGAGCAGGATCAACGCCGCCTTTTCAGGCAGATCAAGATAGGATTCGACCATGATCGCAAGGAAGGGCGCGCCGATGAACAGAACGATGTCGGAGACACTGTCACCCGAGACGGACGAGAAATGCGCCACGCGAAGCGCCTTGAAAGCCTTGCCCTTCCTGGTCATCGGGTAGCCGTCAAGCGTTGTCAGCAAGGCGTCCGGCGTTCCCGGCGTGTTGAACAGGATTGCCGGCACCGCCCCGCCAGCGGTGGCCCCTTTCATAATGCCGATGAGAAATCCGAGGACCGGCAGAAAGGCGGATGTCTCATATCCGAAAATGCTGATCAGGATCGGCAACGCGACGGCCATGGCCATCGGGCCGGCAAGTCCGGGAATCGAGCCGACGACAATGCCTGTGACAAGTCCCAGAAACACCATCAGCAAAGGCAGCGGAATGCCGATGCCAAGCACCGGCACCACGCCCGATCCATACAGCACCGCGTCGAAGCCAAGGAAGATGTGATCAAGGACCCCCATCAGACATCTCCGTTTGGCGGCAGGACAAGGTCTTCGAACGGCAGGTCGAAGACCGCACCGATGGTAAACGCGATCAGAAAGGCGGTTGCAAGGCGTCGCCAGGTCCAGCCGCCGTCGGCAATGGCGCTGAGGGCCCAGATCATAACGGTGCCGCCGGTAAGGAACCCGATGAATTTCCAGGGGAGCGTGTCGCGAAGCGGCCTGTATCCGGTGCCAGCCTCGACAAGGCCGGCCGCCTCGCCAATCCAGACAGAGGCAGGGCCACCCCACCGCATCAGCACCAGTGACAGCGCGATCACGGCAAGGGATATCAGAATGGCGCGGACCGGGCCATTGAGGTCGCCGACCGGCTGATGGTCCTTTGACAGCAGGAGCCAGCTCCCGCCAGCCAGAATGGTTGCCAGTGCCACCACAGGGGCCAGCAGGTCGCCGATCTGATAGCGCCGCCGTACCTTTTCGATCAGACCACTATCGACATCATTTGGCAGCCACAGCACCAGCGCGGCAAGCGCGGCGATGCAGACAAAGGCCCCGATTGCACGGTGCTGCGAAATGTTTTTCAAATCTGTCATCAAAAAAAGAGAGCCAGCGCCGGATCAGCGCTGGCCCTGTTATCAATCGTGCTAGTTGACAGCCATCATCAGCTTCTCGGCGTCTGCAGCGTCAGCGGCGAGAAGTCCGCCAAGCTCGGAGCCGGAAATTGTCGCTGGTCCACCAAAGGCCTTCTTGATGAATCCCCCGGCCTTGGTCGACGGGTCATTGACGATATCGGCAATGGCGGTGCTGATCGCCTTTTGGGCGTCTGACGGCATGCCACCAGGGCCCACAAAGACGAAATAGCCGTCCAGAACGAAATCCACGCCATAGGCATCCATGCGCTTCACGTCAGGCGACATCTTCAGCGGTGTCGACAGCGCCGAGGCGAGGTTGACAAGATCGCCTGCTGCCACGCCTTTGGCCTGGATGCCTGCCATGAAGCCGACATCCATGTCGCCGGCATTCACGCCGTTCATCACGGCCTTTCCACCCTTGACCTCGATGATGTTGAACTCGACGTCATTGGCTTCGCCAAGAAGGAAGGCAATGTCGGCGATGCGTGGCGACATGGTGCCAAAGCGGATGGACTCGCCCCCCTTGGCGGCGGCAATCACATCACCGAAATCATTCCAGCCCTTCGAGGTCTGAGAGACGATTCCCATCTGGAAGCCGGCTGTTGTCGTCAGCGGGGTGATATCGGCCTGCGTGTAGCCAGCCTTCGGGTTGGCGAGCATGTTGTAGCCGTAGGTTTCGGTTACGGCGAGGCCGATCACGGTACCATCATTTGGCATGTCCTTGATTTTCGCCGACAGCTTGGCACCGCCACCGCCGGTGGCCTGTTCGGGGATGATCTGCCAGCCGTGGCGCTTTTCAAGCTCTTCGGCAATCATGCGGGCCTGCGTGTCAGCACCGCCACCGGCGGCAAAGCCGATCAGCATGGTGATCGGGCCGGACGGCTTCCATTCGGCGAGCGCGCCGCTCGTGGCCATCAGGACAAGGGCGCTGGCTGTAGCCAGCGAACGAAGTGTGTTTTTCATGGTTTCCTCCAGACAAAATCAGTCGCAGAATTACGGTAGGGTCAAAACTTGACCTGTCAACCGCTATTGGATCATAGTTGTCTCATGATGTCTGACAAAGGTTTCGATCAAACTGCCGATACCGGTCCGGATGCAGAGGCAGACGGTACTGCGTTTTCGCAGGCATATGATCTGTCGACCATCCTGACCTTTCGTCTGTCCCGCCTTCAGGCAAGTCTCAATGCCCAGGCCGCCGACCTGTTGCGGCGCCATGGGGGTGTTCCGCTTGCGCAATGGCGGGTCCTTCTCCTGCTTCATGACAATCTTGCTGGTACCCAGAAAGACATTGTCGATGTTGCCGCCTTCGACAAGGGTCAGGTCAGCCGCATCGTTGACCGGCTGATTGAGGAAGGTCTGCTTGTCAGCGAGAGCGATAGTGCCGACAAACGTGTCCGCAAATTGCAGCTGACCTCGAAGGCGCGGCAGATGATTGGGCGCTTGATTCCCAAGATGCGCGAGCGGCAGGCACATCTTTCCAGCGGCTTTGACGATGGTGAGATGGCACAATTGTTCGAGTATCTTGATCGCTTGGACAAAGTGTCTGGAAAACTGAAGATCTAGGCACCCCTATGCGAAATCTCCTTGTTCTTGTTTCAGATGAGCACCAGTCCGGCCTGATGGGATGTGCGGGCCACCCGTTTGTCAGCACACCGCATCTCGACCGGCTGGCAACGCGGTCGGTGCGCTTCAGCAACGCCTACACCCCATCACCGATCTGTGTGCCGGCGCGCGCGGCGTTTGCCAGCGGGCGTTATGTTCATCAGACGGGCCATTGGGACAATGCCTCGCCCTATACCGGGACACCGCGGGGCTGGGGGCACCAGCTACAGGACGCCGGAATACCGGTTGAATCCATCGGCAAGCTTCATTACCGCGACCCGCGCGACCCAAGCGGGTTCGACAGGCTGCACATCCCTATGATGGTCCAGGACGGGGTTGGCATGGTCTGGGCCTCGATCCGCCATGAAGACGAACGGCTGCAAGCACCGGGCCGCATGCTTGGCGCCGACATCGGCGCTGGCGAGAGCACCTATACACGCTATGACGCGGCCGTCACGGCACGCACAGTGGACTGGCTTCGCGAGGCGGCAGACCGTCCTCAGGGATGGTGTCTATATGTCGGGTTGGTGGCGCCACATTTTCCGCTTGTCTGTCCAAAGCCCTTCTATGACCTCTATGACGGGATGGATCTTCCGGACCCGAAACTTCATCCCGATACCGGCTATCAGCGCCACCCCTGGGTGGAAAAACAGAATGCGATGATGGATACGGAAACGCGTTTCACCGACGCGGCGGAACGCCGCCGTGCCTTTGTCGCCTATTACGGGCTTGTCAGCTGGCTTGATCACAATATCGGCCAGATCATGACTGCCCTCGAGGAAGCCGGTCTCGCCGAGGACACCACCGTCATCTACAGCAGCGATCATGGTGACAATCTCGGCGCGCGTGGTCTGTGGGGCAAATCCAACATGTATGAGGAATCAGTGGCGGTGCCGATGTTGATGGCGGATCCGGCGCTGGCGCCGGGCGTCTGCGATACGCCGGTCTCGCTTCTGGACCTTGCGGCCGGCATTCCGGCGCATTTCGGTCTGACCCCCGATGCGTCCATGGTGGGCGCGCCGCTGGCGCAGGTTGCCACCGGCAATGCCCCGGCCGACCGTGTGGTGTTCAGCGAATACCATGCGGCTGGCGCGGTGCGCGGGGCGTTCATGCTTCGCAAGGGGCGCTACAAGCTGATCCACTATGTCGGCTTTGAGGATGAGTTGTTCGATCTCGAAGATGATCCGGAAGAAACGCGCAATCTTGCCGGGGACCCGGCCTGCCAGAGGGTGCTTGCCGAGATGACCGCGGCCCTGCGCCAGATCTGTGATCCTGCCGAGGTTGACCGCAGGGCGCATGAAGACCAGCGTGCCATGGTCGACCGATATGGCGGTCTTGAAGCTGTTCGTGAAATGGGCCCCAAAGGCGCGACGCCGCCACCGCAGCTCGGCGGGTGAGCGCTACCGTCCCTGCCAGACATTCACCTGGACATCATTCGTGGCGGACATCATTCGTGGTGCGGAAGCCATCACCGGGATGCGGCAGGGTTATCCGATATCAAGCGGCGCGAAGTTCATGCTCAACGCGGCGCGCGACAATGTTTTCGTACGCGCGTCATCCGGTGATTGGCATTGCAGTTTCACATGCGGAATGTCGTTCAACATCACGTCTTCGGTGATCTTGAATGCCAGATTGGATTTGCGGTCGAACAGAATGTCGCCGACCTGATAATTGTCCGGGTTATGTCCACCCATCATATTGCCCCCCAGGTCCTTGTGGGAGTTAAGAATTGACTCCAATCTCCAACTGCGAAACAGTCTTCATGCTCGAATTGAGCCTGTGGTGACATGGTGTGATCTGTTTGTGAGCCTGTGGTTTCATGTCTCTTGAAGAGAATTTCAATCCGATCTGGCGGCGGTTTCTGGAGATGGAAATCATCCGTAGCCAGTATTGTCTGAAGTTTGCCGGTAGTGCCAACGCCTATCTGGTGTTGCAGGTGATCTGCTGGCATCACCTTCTTCTTGTTACCGAAAACCAGGCGGCAGGCTCCTATGAAGCCACGGTCGACAACTGGTTCGCCTCGCAGACAGGCGTGACAAAGACCAACAAGAAACTGACCTATGCCCTGATTTCCGATCTGACCGGTCTCGACAAGGAAACAGTCCGCCGTAACGTCAAGATGCTGGAAAAGGCTGGATTTGCGAGTGCTGACAGGAAAAGCGGTGTGATGTACACGCCGACGCCGGAAATCAATGACCGTCTGGTCAATGACCTGAATGTGAAGGAAGTCGGTCTGGTCAAGCGTTTTGCCAGCACCCTGGCCAGATATGACGCGCTGGGCATCGCGGACCAGAAGGGCTAGTCTGCGGGCAACCGCCGCGCATGGGCTCGCCGTTCCGCGCCCCGCTGTTCGGCGTTGCCGGCCTCCGCACCAAGCGCCTCGTCAAGGGCATCTGCCCGCATATTGAAAAGCCGCGGTGCCAGACTGCCGGCATCCGCAAGCCCGCGTGACCTGGCAAGCCCGCTCAGTTTCTTTTTCACATGATGAGGTTGCATCCGCCCAAGGTCATTGACATCGAGTGACATTTCCTCGACCAGCCTTCCGGCGGCGACCGCCTCGTCAAACAGGGCTGCACCGGCCTCAGTGCGGATGATAACAGCGTTGCTTCCCGGGTCTGTCTCGGCCAGTTCCCGTGTCGGCGCGCCACCGTCCCAATTGTCGGCGGCGGCGATATCCGCTGCTTCGCCGATGCCGTCAGCACAGATCTTGCAGCGGAAGGGCAGCACCCACTGGCTGTCATCCTCGCCCCAGACATCGAGATAGTGATGCTCGGTGGCGGTGCCATCCTCATGTTCAAAGCGGGTTGCGCCCGGGCACCCATGGCCACGATAGCGCACGCCGGTGATGCGGTCCGGATCATGCCCCATGCGGCTGGCGAACTGGCGAAAACCGACATCCGGCATGAAGCCGCCACAGACCGGTGTCAGCCAGTATCTGACAAGCTTGTTCACCCGCGGGTCATGATGCGCAAGGCGGCGCATGGCGTTCAGGTCACATGGCTTGGCGATCAGCGCGAAGGGCTCTCCGGCATCGAGAAGTGTCGCGATATGGGACAGCGCCGCTGTCGGGCCATAGCGTGACCCGGCGGCGGCAAGAACCTCATCCGCTGTGCGGCTGACCGTTGCCTCGCCGAAATGCGGCGGGTCGCTGGCGGCACGAACATGCGCAACCATGGGGACACGGCCGCTTTCCAGAAGATGACAGGCAAGTGCCGTCAGCACACCGCCGGTCGCCGCGCGGTGGCGGTGCTCCGGATTGCCGGCATGCGCCTGGACCATCCGTACATGCGGCCCCCAGACAAGATCCTGAAGCGGCGCGACCTCAGCTATCTCTGGCGGCAAACCTTCAAGGTTGAAGCCGGGGCAGATGTCATAGACCAGGTCCATCACCTGATCGTCGAGCTCCGGCCCGGCAAAGGGGCGCGGCTCGCCATCCGCATCGCGTGCGAATGTCAGCGCCTGTGGGCCGGCAACAGCGCTGCACAATCCGCAGCCAAGGCACAGCCCGTCATCGATGATCGTCTGAAGGCGGTTTTCTGGTGTCATTCGACGCGGATCCGATGCTGATGGAGATGTTCGTAATGCGGCAGCATCCGGCGATGAACGCGCCGCACGCGTTCCGGTGCACCGTCGAGATCGACATAGCGGCGCGGCTGCGCGACGAGGCCGGTTGATTGCGCCAGATTGGCATGGAACGACCCGCCATCCCACCAGCTATGGGCCGAAGGATCGCCACCGGCCTCCCAGGTCAGGGCGGATTCGATGAAAGGAATGCCGACAGCCTTGCAGAAGGCCTCGACCATTTCGGTTGGCGCGGCCAGCAGGTCATCGCTGTCGATGACCGGTGGCGGTGTGCCATTCAGGGCGGTCAGCAGGTCGAACAGTGCCCGCTGTTCGGGAAAACCAACCTCCAGCTCATCGAAATCCGGCCATTTGTCATACATCGAGGTGATGGTTTTTGCCGGGTCCCGGATCAGGAAGGCGTGGGTGAAATGCGACAGGAACTCCGGTGTCCAGATATGGTTGATGTAATGCGGAAAATCCTTGAGGAAGACCGGCCGCTCGGCGGCGCGCGACCTGATGTCCTGCCAGACGCTCTCGATCGAAAGCCCCGGTGTGGTTGTCCCGCCTTCGCGGTAACGTGGCCAGAGCGGGTCCTCACCCTGGTACCAGGCCTCACCGAACGGCTCGTGAAGACAGTCAAGGTCGCCACGCTGGCGCATCATCCATTCGAAGGCGGTCGAGGTCGAGCGGGGCACAGCCCAGAGGGCGATGAGCCTGTTCATGGCAGGATCCCCTGGCCCGGGAGTGATGACAGCAACCGGCCCTGTGACGTTGTCGGGGCAAGGCCAAGTGTCCGGAACATCGCCCAGTAGAGGGCCGTATCATGGCCAACGACCGGCTTGCCAAGCATCTCCTCAAGCCGTGTCTCCAGATGTACCGGCCGCTCGGCAAGGCCATCCGGCCCACTGCGGAAATTGCACATGCCGTTGATCAGATAGGCGTCCGCCTGCGGTGCCTTGTCGGCCACATAGGCGAAGCTTTTCTCGGCGAGGTCACCGTCGAAACACCAGATACAGTCATTGACCTCCTGCTGCGAGCCGAACCATCCCTGGTCGTGGAAATTGCCAGCCCAGAGGACATCGAAGCCGGCCTCGCGGAGGAAGCCGACTGTTCCCTGCCACCAGTCGGGATGATGATAGGCGGCGTTCAGCGCCACGCGCTCGACATTCAATTCGCGAAGTGCCTCGACCATGGCGTATCCCGCCATATGGAACCGGGTCTGGTAGGTGTCCGACATGCGCTCACAGAAATCACGGATCCCGTCGACCCCGAGCCCCGAAGCATGAACCCAGTTCGATCCCACCTGGCCACAGACATCGACGCCATTGTTCGCCATGCAATGCACAAACTCTTCAAGAAGTCCGAAATTCTGCTTCCGCTGGTCAAGCCTGTGGCGGTAGTCGGGGAGGTGAAGCATGCGGCCATGGACGCCGACAGAGCGCGGTGCCATTCGCAGGAAATCTGACGGCGCCGCATCGAAATCATGGGGCGGACAGGTAAAGCCGACCTGCTGGGCGAACAGCTTGTTCTTTGGCTCGAACCAGTGCGCTGCTTTCTCGTAACTCATCGCATATCCATTCTTTCAGCCAGATGAGGACATGCCTCGATTAGCCAGCAGGTTACAGTCCATGACAAGCGGAAAATTCACCCGCTTCAGCCGATGTTCGGCTGTTGCCTTGACCGCGGTGACATGGTTGAACCATGGATCTATGCAAGTGCCGGATGGAGGATGTCGTGGCGGTATCTGTCGAATGTGTTGTTGCCAGCCGATCACGGCTTGGCGAGGGGGCCTGGTGGGACGAAGGTGACCAGCGTCTGTGGTGGGTCGATATTCGCGCCGGTCTGGTCCATTGCTTTGACCCGTCTGGCGGCGACAACGCCACCTATGAGGTCGGCGAGCAGATCGGCTGTCTGGCCCGACGCGAAGCCGGGGGCCTGGTCATCGCGACGCGGAGCGGGCTCTATCTGTTCGATCCGGACAGCGGCGAGAAAAGCTGCATCGCGCAGCCCGAAGCCGACCTTCCCGGCAACCGGTTCAATGATGGTGGCACTGATCCTGTTGGCCGCTTCTGGGCCGGCACCATGAAAGATGATGGTGGCCCCCGGGAAGCGCGTGGCAGATTCTACAGGCTGGATGATGATCACAGCGTCACAGCTTTCTTCGATCCGCTGTTCACCACCAACGGTCTGGCCCACTCGCCGGACGGCAAGACCATGTATTACGCCGACACCAACCAGTCGATACAGACCATCTGGGCCTGTGACTATGATCTGGATACCGGCACGCCATCAGGGCGGCGCGTCCTGCTGGATTGCCGCGACCTTGCCGGTCGCCCTGACGGCGCGACCATCGATATTGACGGCGGGTACTGGTTTGCCGGCGTTGGTGGCTGGCAGGTGGTGCGGGTGACACCGGATGGCCGGGTCGACCGGATCATCGAGATGCCGGTCGAGAAGCCGAGCAAGGTGATGTTCGGTGGCGCCGCACTCGACACGCTTTATGTCACCTCGATTTCAGAAGGCACCGGCGAGGCTGGTGACCAGCCGGAAGCCGGCAGTCTGTTTGCCATCACCGGGCTTGGCACCGCCGGGCTGCCGCAGGCGCGCTTTCGCGGCTGACCACGGCCACGGGCATATAGGGGACTGGCATCATTGGGACTGGCATATTTTGGGGCTGGCATTCGTGGCGTCCGGCCCCATTTCATGCTATACAATCACAAGGTCACAGGTGTGTATTCCGGTCTGTATTCTGGTCTGTCCAGGGCGGCAGATGATGACAGCATCGCACCTGTAAACCACAGGCAGGGACGCGATGACCAAAGACAGGTTTGAAAAGCTGAATGAGTGGATGAATGCCGAATTCGAGGAGACGCTCGACGATCTTCTCGAGGTGGAATTCAACGAGCCCGTCCTGTCAGAGGAGATGCGCAAGCTATACAGGCAGCATCATCCTGACGGACTGGACGGGCGTATCTATTTCCCGAACCTGCTGCGCCTTCAGTCCGAGATGATCAAGCTCCAGGACTGGGTGGTTGCCACCAACGCCAAGGTTCTGATCATCTGCGAGGGCCGTGACAGTGCCGGCAAGGGCGGGGTGATCAAGCGTATCACGCAGCGGCTTGACCCGCGGGTGGCGCGCGTCGTCGCGTTGCAGAAACCGTCCGAGCGCGAGATGTCACAATGGTATTTCCAGCGCTATGTGCCGCACCTTCCTGCCGGCGGTGAAATCGTCCTGTTCGACCGGTCCTGGTACAACCGGGCCGGCGTCGAACGCGTCATGGGGTTCGCCACCGAAGACGAGGTCGAGCAGTTTTTCAAGGATGTCACCGAATTTGAGCGGATGCTGGTGCGCTCCGGCATCATTCTGCTGAAATACTGGTTCTCGATCACCGACGAGGAACAGCAGCTGCGATTCATGATGCGCATCCACGATCCGATGAAACAGTGGAAGCTGTCTCCGATGGATCTGGAAAGCCGTATCAGGTGGGAGCAGTACACCAAGGCCAAGGAAGAGATGTTCGAACGCACCTCGATTGCCGAGGCCCCCTGGTACATCGTCGAAGGGAATGACAAGAAGCGTGAGAGGCTGAACTGCATGGAGCACATCCTCTCGAAGATCCCCTATCATGATATCGGCCATGAAAAGGTCGAGCTTCCCGAGCGCGTCTTCAATCCCGACTATGAGCGGCGGACCCTTCCCGACGACCTTTATGTTCCAAAAATCTACTGAATGAGGGTGGCCCGGCTGTCAGCCCCCGGCCGTTTCCGGTGACAGGCGGCGGCCAGACTTGCCCTGTTCGACAGGCCGTCCCTCGGGTTCGGTAAAATCGACCTTCTCTACCCCGCAGGAAATCGCGAAACAGGCGAGTTCCACCGTTTTCGGAATGCTGATCTTCTCGCCGCGACGTTCACCCTTTTCATAATACTGGACCGTCCTCAGCTTCAGGCCGAGCTTTTGTGCGGCCTTTGTCTGGCTCAGGCCCTGTGCTTTCCTCCAGCGCTTGAATTCTTTGGGTTTCATGATAATCTCTACGCAATATGTGCGTAAAAATAGCGCAAGATTTGCATAAATCGCAAGGGTTTGAGATGAAGGTTGGTGCCATCGCCTATCGAAAAACGCCCAGAGGGGTCGAGCTGTGCCTTGTGAGCAGTCGCCGGCACAAGGGCAAGATGACCTTCCCGAAAGGGATCGTGAAACGCGGAGAGGCGCTTATCGCCGCGGCGAAGCGCGAGCTCTATGAGGAGGCTGGCCTTCGCGGCAAGGTCAAGCAGAAGGCGCGGCCCATCTGCTACCATCCTCGTTCACGCGATGAAGAGGCTGTGCTGTATTTCCTGGTCAAGGTGACCGGGGTTGCAAAGGCATGGCCTGAATCAAAAGAGCGAAAGCGTGTCTTTGCCACTCTGGCCAAATTCCGGAGCCTGTCGCTTGGTGATGCGCCAAAGCGCCTTTTCCGGCAACTGCAACGGTTGCCACGCTTTATTGAGCCATCCTATCCGACAGGCCGGACGTCTGCCGGCTCGAAACTCTCACGCGCGAAGCCGTCGCGAGGCTCCTCGAGCTCTCTCCTGCAGTAGATCGGCAACAGATTGGCAGTGGGTCGGTGACCGGGCCGTCTGCTGTCTCTCAAGACCGTGAGCTTTTGATGTTTGTCATCACCCGGTCAGCATCCACCATCGATGCCGCGTCGAGATCGGCTGCCAGCTGTTCCGCGGGCGCGCGGGTTTGCAAGGGCGCGCTGCCGGCATGGGCATATTCGCCCGTGTAGAGATGGCACCGCAGACTGGCAGCATGTGCCGATGACTGGCTTGCCACAGTGTCCTCGAAGGCAACGGCCTCAGCCGGTGACAGACCGAGGCGATCAAGCGCGACATCATAGGCTTCGCCGTCCGGCTTCTCCATGGAGACATCGGATTTGCTGGTAATCACCTCAAAATCCGCAAAATCGATATGTGCCGAGAGCGCCTTGCGGATCATCGCCAGCGTTCGCGGCGTTGTTGTGGTGACAAAGCCAAGACGAAGCCCGGATGCCTTGGCCAGATTCAGGCACTCGACAATGCCTGGACGCGGTGCCACACCATCCTCCAGCAAGGTTTCGAACTCATCCTGCTTGGTTTCGTGAATGCGCTGGATTTTCAGGTCCGACAAAGCACCGCCGGCCAGACTGCGGATCCGACGCTGTCCGCCTGCCGTTGCCAGCAGCCGACAATAGGTCGCGATGTTCCAGTGCCAGTCCAGACCATGTCGTGCAAAGGCCGTGTTATAGGCACGACGCTGCAACTCCGAGGTTTCTGCCAGCACGCCGATTGACCCGAACAGAACTGCCTTCATTGTCCATCCTCATCCTTGCCGATTGACCCGCACGGATATGCGACTGCAACGATCTCTTGGCCAGCAAAAAAGTGACAAAACAGTTTTCCTGTTGCCACCATAAGGCCTAGCCAGAGAACGCCACCGCCGCGCCACAGATGGCGAGTACCAGCCCGAGACGTCCACCTTGGACAAGCCGCTTCATCAGCACCGGATTCGGCGGGCGCTTTGCCTTCATCGCCTGATAGACGTGAAGATTGGCAAAGGCGGAAATGCCAAGGACAAGGGCAGCGCCGAGAAGCTTTACATGGAAGGCGCCATTGATGCCGAGGCCGCCATAGATCAGATGTGCCAAGCCGATGCCAGTGATCCACAAAAGCACTATTGAACCAAGCCCGATATAGCCGAGAAGGGCAAAGGCTTTGCCGACATGTGGCGGTGGCGCTTCGCCTGCCCGCACATAGGCCATCTGGATGATCACACCACCGACAGTCACGCCGCCGGCAAAGAGGATCGAGAAATAGTGAATAACCTTCAGGATGACTTCCATCTTTACCTCGCCAATCAAAAGAGCCCATTTCAAAGTGCCGTGGTTGCCACGCTGTCGCGTTTGCCGACACTGCACCCACTGTATCAAGATTGAGTCGAATTAGTCTCTTAATTCCTTTACCTTCCGGCATTCTGGACTTTTCATTTTTGTGGTTGCCGTGCTGTTTTCCGTCCTGTCCATCTGCGCCTTCAAACGCGGCACCGCCCGGCGCGTCTCAGGCGTGCACTGGTGTATGCCGAGGCGCAGGCAGATGGTCGACTGGCTGCTCGCAGCCATGCTTCTGGCCGGGGCCATGTTCTGGGCCATGCCGGTGTTGGCCGACGCTCAGCGCAACCATCTCGATCTCAGCCACGACACCATGCGCCAAAAGCTTGTCGCGAATGATCTTCAGGCGGCGGCTCGCACCCTGTCCTGGATCAGGCGGGTTCTGGAACCGCAATAGGGTGTGATGTCCGGGTCCTGGCAACCGGTCCTAGATCAGATTGCCCTCGGATACCCCGATCTTTGCCATGGCCTGTTCGTTCAGTGCCTGCAGCGCGCGCAGCACTTCAAGATGCGCGGTGGCAAGGTCACTGCTTTCAAAGGTCTCGATCACAACGCCACTATTGTTGTTCGCGCGCATCAGGAACCGGTTGTAGTCCCCTTCCTCGCTGGTCTTGGCAACCGCCTCGATCAAGGGCCAGATCGACGGCGCCAACAGCGTGAAGGTGATTGTCCGGCAATACATCAGTCGACCCCTGCCACCTGCATCGACGAGACATAGGCTCCCATGCGGTCATGCCCATGCTCGAATACCTCCTTATAGGTGTCGGCGTCATAGGCGCGCGACCAGGCGATGTTGGCAAAATTGCCGGTGGAATAGACGATGTTCACCATGGCCTCGATGGATTCGTCTGTTTCGCAGCCAAGGACCGAGACAAAATTGAAGTCGATGCCGCTGGTAAAAACGAACTCATGAACGGTGATATTGAAGGAATCAAAGAAGGGCTGAAGGATTTCCAGCCTGTTTTGCGGCTTGTTCAGCATCGCGGCGGCAAAATCGCCACTTGTCTTGCCGTGGATCAGATATTTGTTCATGGTGCGCTCCTTTCAGCGGTGCCCGCCTGCAATGCCAATCCGGACGCCAGTCTGTATGGCAATCCGTGCGGGACACCTGGGTGGCGGTACGAGGCGCCAGCATCTGCAGCGCTGGTCACAAAGCCGAGGGTGCGTCCCGCCACATATGCGGGACGCTGCCGGCAAGTCAGTAAGATCGTGCCTCTAGTTTGCGGCGACCTCTGCCTTGATGGCTTCGGCTTCGTAATTGAAGATATAGACGCCTGCGAAAGTGTCCTCTTTGTAGACCATTGTCTCCTTGAGGTCCCTGAACACTCCGGCGGCCGTGCCCTCGAAGATTTTCAGGTCATCGCTGTTCTCGAACTTTGTCTGGATCGACAGGCTTCCGCATTTGCCGATCGAGATGTTGAGCGAGCGCATATTGTTGGTGACGATCAGCTTGCCGAATGCGTCAGAAATGAAGGAAGCAGCCACTTTGGCTTCAGCAACCCCGTTGAACTTGAAATTGAAAATTTTCGCAAACATGGTCAGTCAATCTCCGCAAACAGTTCGTCAAGCAAAGCATCTGCCTCGCTGCCATCCATCTTGATCCGCTTCATCGCTTTCTGCTGAAGGTTCATGTCGAACTGCAGTCTGCGGCCTGCCTCGGTCATCTGCACCCGGCCGGCATCATCAACCTCGGCAAGCCCGACCCTGATGATTCCCTCGGCATTCTTGATCGCCACACTCAGTTCCGAGCACAGCGAGACATAGACCTTGAAGTCTTCAAGGCCAAAGCTCTTGTCGACCTTCTGGAAATGCGACAGGGCATCCAGCATGCGCTGTGATGTCAGCTCCTTCTGCTGGATCTGCAGATCAAGCATATGAGCAATGCTGCGGGTGATTTTCTTGATCTGCGTGACCTGCTCGTCATTCAGACCCTTGGGGCCACTCGGATTCAGCATGCACAGCGTGCCAAGGGCGAAATTCTCAGCGTTGATCACCGGAAAGCCTGCATAACCCGGCCCCTGTTCCATGCCCTGAAGATTCGGATGATCCTTCCAGGTCGGATCCTTCAGCATGTCTTCCATCAGAAGCGGTTCGGTGTCGAGAAGCACATAAGCACAGACATTCAGTTCGCTACGCTCTGACTTTGAACCCACCACGAAATCATCATTGCCAGCTTCGGCAATGGAACATTTCATTTCGCCGTCATACAGGCTGAAGGTGGCGGTCTCGAAACCGGTGATGTCCTTGGCCAGATCGCAATAGATCTGGAACAGGTCGGGGTTGGGCGCGTCTATCAAGCCAGTTTTCACGACTGTCTGTGCGCGCAATTCTTCATTAGCTGGACGGGGAGCAAGGCCCATATTCATGACGTACCTCCATACGATCTTTTATCGTGACATGACACGACCACGGTATTCATTGAGGTATGCGGTGCAGAAGAAATCATCTGCGTTCGTGATTCAATTCTGTGATGCAACTCTTGCCTATGTCAATTATCTTTCGGAGTCTTTGCCAACACGCCGCACTCGGGGGAATGCCATTGAAGGTCTCGGACGCGATGCGCCTTCCGGCGCTGGCCAGCCTTGCAACAGAGGCGATGGTATTATGGGATGTTCCGGGCGGCGCACAGCCGCGTCTGATCAACCTGTCGGAAAACGCCACCTATCTGATCGAGGCTGACGGCGGTTTCCGGTCCATACTGCGCATTCACCGCGAGGGCTACAATGCGTACCGTGCCATTGAATGCGAGCTTGCCTGGATGGCGGCGCTGTCGCGCGATGGCGGGGTGGAGACAGCCAGACCCCTTGCCGGACGTGACGGTCGTGCCATCCAGACGCATGGCACCACGGAACTGTCGCCGCGCCATATGGTGATGTTCGAGTTTCTCGAGGGTGATGAGCCGGACCCTGATCAGGATCTGGTGGCCGCATTCCGCCAGCTTGGTGGTCTTGCGGCACGCGCGCATCTTCATGTGATGTCCTGGGCTTTGCCACAGCCCTTCGAACGGCTGGTCTGGGATGACGAGGCGGTGTTCGGGCCAGCGCCCACCTGGGGTGACTGGCGTGATGCACCGGGGGTTGATGACCGGATCGCTGGGATACTGTCAGCCACCGAAGCGCTGTTGCGCAGCCGCCTTGCCGCCTATGGGCGCGGGAAAGATCGCTATGGTCTGATCCATGCCGATATGCGACTTGCCAACCTGCTGATTGATGGCGGGCAGACAAGGCTGATCGATTTTGACGATAGCGGGTTCGGCTGGTTCATGTATGACTTCGCCGCCGGTATCAGCTTCATGGAGGATCATCCGCAGGTGCCGACATTGCGCGCCGCATGGCTTGAGGGATATCGTGAGGTCAGGCCCCTTGCCAGTGAGGATGAGATCGAAATCGACAGCTTTGTCATGTTGCGGCGCCTGGCGCTTCTGGCCTGGATCGGCTCGCATGGCGACACGGATCTCGCCATCTCGCAGGCCCCGCATTTCGCCGGTGTCACGGCGACGCTGGCCGAGGATTACCTGAAACGGTTCGACGGATGACCGGTGCCGGCCTGACATCGGACGAGGTGCGTGGCCATCTGGCGATGCTTGGCTTCTCGGCACTGGTCGCCGGTTCGTTCAGCCTTGGTGCGATCGTCGCGAATGACATTGCCCCGCAGGCCATCACCGCGGCGCGGTTTGTCCTGGCGACCATCGTCATGGGCATGGTGGCATTTCTTCAGGGCGATCTGAGGCGTGAATATTGGCAGGCTCCCTGGCGGTATTTTGTGCTCGGTGCACTTTTTACGCTGTATTTCGTTCTGATGTTCGAGGGTCTGAAGACGGCCAACCCGGTGTCGGTGGCAGCGGTGTTCACATTGATGCCGTTGATGTCGGCCCTGTTCGGATGGTGGCTGTTACGCCAGGTGACGACACCGCGCATGGCGCTGGCGCTTGGCATTGCCGCCTGTGGCGCGCTCTGGGTGATCTTTCGGGGTGACCCGGCGGCCCTGTGGGCTTTTGATATCGGCCGCGGCGAGATGATCTATTTTGTCGGCTGCATTGCGCATGCGCTGTACACCCCGATGGTACGCAAGCTGAACCGTGGCGAGGGGGCCGCGGTGTTCACCTTCGGCATGCTGGTGGCAGGATCGGTCATCCTTGGCATCGTCGGCTTTGACGATATCCGGGCCACTGACTGGGCGGCGCTTCCCGGCATGGTCTGGATCACCATCGCCTATCTGACCCTGTTCTCGACAGCCTCGTCCTTTTTCCTGCTGCAATATGCATCGCTTCGCCTGCCAAGCGCCAAGGTGATGGCCTATTCCTATCTGACACCGGCATGGGTGATGCTCTGGGAGATTGGTCTTGGCAGTATGCTGCCGCCGACACCGTTGCTGTTCGGGATTGGCGCCACCATCATTGCGCTGCTGATGCTGCTTCGCAAGGAACGGGCGACAGGCTGAGGCGCACAAAGCCCTTGTCCACCGCGCCACAAGTCGTAATGCTGGATGCCTCGACGTCGTATCAGGATGTTCCATGCCGGAAGACACACCACCACCAAGGCAGCGCCGCGGTCGTCGCAGCCAATCTGGCCGCGGGGTGCGGCCAGATGCCGGTCCGGAACTGGCAGCAGTCGGTGGCAGGCTCCAGCTGCTGAGCGCGGGTGAGTGTGACACCCTCCATCAGGCAGCACTGACCATTCTGGCCGGGACCGGCCTGTCCGAAGCTCCCGATGAGGTGGTGGCGCTTGTCACGGATGCCGGCGGCAGCCTGTCAGGCGATGGCCGCCTTCTGTTTCCGCCAGAGCTTGTGAACAGCTGCCTCGCGGCATTGCCGTCCAAGATCACCCTTCATGGACGAAATGGCGGGCGTGACCTTGTGCTTGGTGGCACCGAGGTTCACCTTGGCACAGGTGGCGCTTCGCCGGAGATTCTCGATCTCGATACACATCGCTACCGCCCTTCGACCCTTGCCGATATTCATGCTGCTGCGCGGATCGTCGAGGAGATGGAGCATATCCATTTCTTCAGCCGGCCGATGGTGGCGCGCGATATCGAGGATGCGCAGGCCATGGAGGTGAATACGGCCTGGGCCTGCCTGTCGGGTACCCGCAAGCATGTGATGGTCAGCGCCTCGTCACCGGAAAATCTCGATGCGATCCTGGATCTTGCCCATGAGCTTGCCGGGTCCGAAGCGGCGTTTCGCGCTGCACCGTTCCTGTCGCTCAACATCAATCATGCGGTGCCGCCCTTGCGCTTCGATCCGGACTCGGCGCTGGTTCTTGTTCATGCGGCGCGTCGCGGTGTGCCGGTGATGGTCAATACCTTTGGCCAGCTTGGTGCCTCGAGCCCGGTGACCATTGCCGGGTGTGTGGCGCAGACCACCGCCGAGACGCTTGCCGGCATGGTGGTGGCGTGGCTTGCCGCGCCTGATGTGCGGGCCGTTTTCGGTCCCCGTCCGATGGTCACCGATCTTCGCACCGGCGCGATGACCGGCGGTGGCGGCGAACAGGCAAAGCTGACCGCTGCCGCAATCCAGATGGCGCGCCATTATGATCTGCCAAGCTCGACCATTGCCGGTGCAACTGATTCGAAATGGCCAGACGCACAGGCTGGTTACGAGAAGAACTTGGCGGTGACCATGGCCCTTCAGGCCGGCGCGCATTTCGTCACCCAGGCTGCCGGCACGCAGGCCAGCCTGATGGCCACATCGCTTGAATCCTATGTGATCGACAATGATATGCTTGGCGGCATTCTGAGCGCGCATTCCGCGATCGAGGTCTCACCCGCAACGCTTGATCCGACAGCGATTCATGATGCCGCCACCGGCGTCGGTCATTTTCTTGGTGAGGCGGAAACGCTGGCGCGCATGACAAGTGATTTTCTCTATCCGGAGGTGGGCGACAGACGCAGCATCGATGAATGGCAGGCTGATGGTGCGCCGGACATCTGGCAGCTTGCACATCGGCGCGTCCGTGCCATTCTGGCGGCACCGGCGCCCCGGCTGGTCGATCCGGATCTTGCCTCCAGACTTGAGGCGGATCTGGGGGTGGCGCCACTGGCATCGCTGACTGGCATCACAGATTGACATCACCGACTGGCATCACCGACTGGCATCGCATCGCAGGAGACCCCGCATGACTGACGACAATTTTTTCATTCCCGTGTCCGCGCTGGACATGCCGCGGTTTGCCGGCATGCCAAGCTTCATGCGTCTGCCGCATCTGGAGATGGACTCGCCGCGGATCGGGGATGTGGAGATGGGTCTTGTCGGTGTGCCGTGGGATGCCGGCACCACCAACAGGCCTGGGCCGCGCCACGGGCCGCGCCAGCTTCGCGACCTGTCGACGATGATCCGGGCGATGAACCCGGTGACCGGGGTGAACCCGTTCAATCTGGTGAACTGCGCCGATCTTGGCGATGTCGGGCCGAACCCGATCGATCTCGATGACAGCATGACCCGCATTGCCGCCTTCTATGCCGATCTGACGGCACGCGGCATCGCCCCGATGACGGCAGGCGGCGACCATCTTGTCTCGCTTCCCGTGTTGCGCGGGATCGCCGCCAGCACGCCGGTCGGGATGATTCATTTCGATGCCCATACCGATCTGTTCGACAGCTATTTCGGCGGGTTCCGCTACACCCACGGTACACCCTTCCGGCGCGCCATCGAGGAGGGTCTTCTTGATCCGAAGCGGGTCGTGCAGATCGGCATCCGCGGCACAGCCTATAACACCGAGGATGTCGACTGGGGGATCGAGCAGGGGGTGCGGATCATTCGGATCGAAGAACTGTTCGACCGCGGCATTCCGTCGGTGATGGAAGAGGCCCGTGCCATTGTCGGCAGGGCGCCAACCTATTGCTCCTTCGATATCGATTTCATCGATCCAAGCTTTGCCCCGGGCACCGGCACACCGGAAATCGGCGGGGTGACCTCGTTCCAGGCGCAACAGGTTGTCCGCGAACTGTCCGGCGTGAATCTGGTCGGTGCCGATCTTGTCGAGGTCTCGCCACCCTTTGATGCGGCGGGTGGCACCGCCTGGATCGGCGTGTCGATCATGTTCGAGCTGATGTGCGTTCTGGCCGAGGTGATCGCGGCGCGGCGGGGCGGCTAGACAACGGTCAGGCCCGCTCCATCTCGTCCCACATCTCCATCACCCAGCGGCGAATGGTGAGGGCCTCGTCCCAGCGGTTTGACAGTTCACGCCCGTCCGCGCCAGTCATCGCATATTCGGGCGGACCAAGTTCACACAGGAAGATGCAGTCGCCGGATTCGTTGCGCGCGCGCCAGCTTTCCAGCCCGTCACGCCACCATCCCTGGAACAGCTCAACCCATTTCGCGTGCTGCGGGAAGTCCAGCTGAACCTGAATCTGCTGGCGGCTGGCAACACGGCCCTGGAAGCTGTCGGAGCGTTCGATGATCCGGCGGATCAACCCCTGGTCGCGGTGATCCAGCGGAAGTTTGAATTCGCGGTCGACGACGAAATGCGAAAGGTCGGCGCAGAGTCGCATTTCCGGGACGGCGTCAATCAGACAGAGCGTGGCGTAGAGGTCATTGGTGATGCAGTTGCGATGCGTCTCGAACTGGATCGGCATGCCGACCTGGTCGGCCATCTCGATCCATTCGCGAATCACCGGGATCATGCCGTCGACGCTGAGCGGCATCACCTGGCCGATGACATCGACAAAGGGGGCGCCGAAATCCTTGGCCATGACCAGCGTCTCGCGAAGCGATTCCACGGTTTTCGGAAAGGCAACGATCAGCGGTGTCAGCCCATGGCGTTCCATGTGTGGCCGCACCTCGCGGGCCTGGGCAACATCGCCGGCGCCAAGGTCGATTGCCATGCCGTCATAACCGGCACCGGCGACCATTTCACAGATGGCGTCATAAGGCAGGATCTCGCCGCTCGGGTCGTGCGGCATCATTGCCCAGAGGGATGTATAGGTCTGCAGCCGGCGCGAGGCCATGGCCGTCAGGCCTCCAGCCTGACCTGCCGGCCGCCCTTGGCTGGCACAATCCAGACATCATCCATCGGCCACTGGCTTTCATCCTTCTGCACGAGGCGCTTCATCACCTCGACCTGGAACTCGATCCAGCCCATGCGGTGCACCGGGCCAGCCGCGCCCTCGATCTTGTCGTTCAGCTTGCGAAGTTGCCAGAAGGGCACCGACGGGTAGCTGTGATGCGCGGTGTGATACGGCATCTGCCAGCACAGCCAGCGCATCAGCGCGTTGGTGCGGGTCGAGCGGGTGTTGTTCAGGATGTCGCTTTCATGCGTCAGGCCAAGATGCTCGATGGTGTTCTGCATCTGGTGGACCGGCTTGGTCAGCACCATTGGCAGCAGCCAGAAGGTGACAGCGGCCCAGCTCTGGAAATAGACCGAGACAGCCGCGATCACGAGATAGCCGGCGATATGGAGGCGTGACTCACGGATGATCTTCGCCTCGAGCGCCGCACTGATATAGGGCTCGATGATGGTGCCGCTGGCGCGACGCAACAGGCCGGCAACGCGGTTGTACCAATAGGTGAAGCCCCAGAAATAGAGAAGGTAGCTTTTCAGCGTGTAGGGCGCGCGGGTCAGTTCGCCGTCGCGCTCCCAGTTTGCCGTCCAGCGGTGGTGTGCCTGATGCATCGCCATATCGTAGTCGCGCGGGAACATCATCAGGAACCCGACACAGCGGCCGAAAATCTCGTTCAGGCGACGGGTGCGGAACACGGTCCAGTGCGACAGCTCATGCTGCGCGGCATAGAGAAAGTTCACCGCCACACCGAGGCAGAACCCGGTGGCAACAACCCACCAGGTACCCATGGCCAGAAAATGCAGGTAACCGAGCACCAGAATGGCGCCGACATGGCTGCCAAGCTGCGTCCAGCCGGCAAGGTCCGACTTGGTGTTGAATTCCTTCAACTCGGCGCCGTTCAACAGCTTTCTTGTGGAAAATGTTTCTTCCATACTCGTCACCTCATCGAACCAAACAGGACCGCCCTGACCAGAGCGGAACACCATCAGAGCCTAGATTTCACAACCAAAACCTGCGATGCGGCGCACGGTCACATGCCGAATGCTACATCTTGCTGACGGCGGCGTCTCCCAGATTTTCAACACCGCGTTGCTTCAGAAGCTGGTCAAGCCAGTCCGGGTCCATTTCCGGGACCGAGCTCAGCAACAGATCGGTATAGGCGTGATGCGGCGGCGTGAACATCTCGTCCTTCGGGCCAGCTTCGACGATCAGCCCGTCCTTCATCACCACAACCTCGTCGGCGATGGCACGCACCGTCGACAGATCATGGGTGATCAGCATATAGGACAGCTTCATCTCCTCCTGAAGACGGGTCAGAAGCTTCAGGATGCCCTCGGCAACGAGCTGGTCGAGCGCCGATGTCACTTCGTCACAAATGATGAATTTCGGTTCCGCCGCGAGCGCGCGGGCGATGCCGATTCGCTGTTTCTGCCCCCCGGACAGTTCCGAAGGCAGGCGGTTGATATATTCCTTCGGGTTCATCTCGATCAGATCGAGAAGTTCCTCGACACGGTGGCGCTTGTCCGCCCCCTTCAGCCCGAGATAGAATTCCACCGGCCTGCCGATGATTTCGCCGATGCGTTTTCTCGGGTTCAGCGCGGTATCCGCCATCTGGTAGATCATCTGTACCTGACGAAGCTGGTCGATGCTGCGCTTGCGATAATCGGCGGGAAGAACCTTGTTCTCAAAGGCAATCTCACCGGTGGTTGGCGGCAGAAGGCCGGTGATGCAGCGGGCGGTCGTCGATTTGCCGGACCCTGATTCGCCGACCACGGCGACGGTCCGACCTTCATGAATGTCGAAGCTGACATCGCGGACCACCGGCTCGCCATTCGCATAGGCGGCGGTGACGCCGCGAAGGCTGATCACGGGAACCGCGTCCTTCCTGGCAAGCGGTTTCTGTGGAGTCTGGAAGCTTCGCACCGCCCACAGCGATTTGGTGTAGGCCTCTGTTGGCGCATCAAGCATGGTGCGGGTATCGGCTTCCTCGACCTCGTCACCGCGCAGCAGCACCTTCACGCGATCGGCCATCTGCGCCACCACGGCAAGATCATGGGTGATATAGATGGCGGCTGTCTGGAACTGCTCGACAATCTCGCGGATGGCGACCAGCACCTCGATCTGCGTTGTCACGTCGAGCGCCGTGGTCGGTTCGTCAAAGATGATCAGGTCGGGACGACAGGACATCGCCATCGCCGTCATCGCGCGCTGCAACTGTCCGCCGGATACCTGGTGTGGATAGCGGAACCCGATCTCGTCCGGATTGGGAAGGCGCAGCCGGCGATACAGGTCGATGGCGTCGCTTTCGGCCTCGGGCCGGTTCGACAGCCCATGGAACAGCGGGGCTTCGGAATGCTGGTTGATGATCTTGTGTGCCGGATTGAAGCTTGCCGCCGCGGATTGGGCGACATAGGCGATCCTCTTGCCAAGAAACTGGCGCTTGGTCTCGGCCGTGGCGGTTACCAGATTGGTGCCGTCAAATTCAACAGATCCGCCGACGATATGACATCCATCGCGGGCGAATCCCATCGCCGCCAGGCCAAGTGTGGATTTGCCGGCACCGGATTCGCCAATCAACCCCAGAACCTCGCCGCGGTTCAGATCGAGGCTGACATTGTTGATGATTCGTGTTCGCCGTTCATCGGCGATGCCGTCAATTTCCAGATTGCGGATTCTCACTAGGGGCTCGGACGTTGACATGGGCCTACTCCTTCAATCCGGACGCGCGGTGCAGCATCCAGTCAACGACGAAATTCACGGCCACCGTCAGCAGCGCAATCGCACCTGCCGCCATCAGCGGCAGCGCCGCTGTAAGTGGGCTGAGCATCGCGAAATTGATGAAATTCGACAGATCGCGGACCATCGTTCCCCAGTCAGCCAGCGGCGGCTGAATGCCCACACCAAGGAAGGACAGCGAGGCAATTGTCAGGAAGACAAAGCAGAATCGAAGCCCGAATTCGGCAAGCAGCGGGGCGAAGGCGTTCGGCGCGATCTCGCGGAAGATCAGATAGGACATCTTTTCCCCACGAAGCTTTGCCGCCTCGAAGAAATCCATCACCACGATATTCATCCCGACGGCGCGCGACAGGCGGAATACCCGCGTCGAATCCAGGACCGCGATGATCAGAACCATCATCAGCGTGATCACCGCCTTCTGCGATCCGAACCAGGTTGTCGCGATCGTCATCAACAGCAGCGCGAAGATCAGTTGCGGGATCGACATCAGCATGTCGACGATGCGCGACAGCACCTGATCAAGAACGCCGCCGATTGTCGCCGCAAGAAAGCCAAGGCTGATGCCGATGAAAAAGGCCAGAAGTGTTGTCACAAAAGCAATGCC
>NTKV01000070.1 GCA_002457745.1 SAR116 cluster bacterium MED-G06
CGGACTTGCGGTTATCGGGCTTGCGGTCATCGACCGTTCAATCCTGCGTCAGCAGGAGATCGGCGGGTCTGCTTTGCGCCAGCACAAGCTCGGCATTCGGCAGATCATTCTGCGTGACCCGGTGAAGAGCCGCCTTCTGGTCAAGCCCGTGCGTGATCCAGCGTGACTGCAGCCTTTGCCTGAGGACGTCCAGTCCCGGAGACAGAAAGACGGTCAGTCCGAACAGACGCTCGAGGCGGGACCAGGGATCAGCCTTGAGGAGAAGGTAGTTGCCCTCAACGACCACGATCCCGACATCGGGTGCAACCGATATGGCGTTGGCGACGGCCAGATCACGCTGCCGGTCGAAACGCGGGAAGAAACTTTCTGTGTCGGCCTTTTGCAGACGAAGAAGCGCATCACAGAAGCCGTGAGAATCGAAGGTCTGCGGGGCACCTTTTCTGGCCAGCAACCCTCGGGACCGAAGCAACCCGTTATCCAGATGATACCCGTCCATGGGAAGAAGCGCCGCCGGTGACGCCGCAGGCCCGCCCTGCTGGTTCAGACGGGACACCACGGCTTCGGCAAATGTGGATTTGCCTGAGGCCGGCGGTCCGGCAATGCCAACCAGCAGCCGTGACCCGCGATTGCGCCGGGACACGGCAAGCTCGCAAACATGGCTGACATCATGACTCACAGTGGCTTCCCTTCTGCCGGCGCCCTGCCAGTCTGCGCCGGTTTGATGATGGCCGCAACGCCAAGACCGGCCATGGCCAGGTGATGGCCAGGTGATGGCCAGGCGATGGCCAGGTGATGGTCAGCTCCGGTTGATAGTGCGGCGCCGTCCCGCCAATGAACGGAAAAAAACACACTGGCGGTTAACGGTTGCTTAAACATCATATGTTAAAGCTCATCCTATGAACGAGCTAATCTACTATGATCTGAAGCAGTCACCCGGCTTGACGCATTCGCTGTCCGGGCAGGTGGCGCGTGAAATCGGGCGGCGCATTGTCGCCGGCCATTACGCGCCGCGCACCCAGATCGAGGATGAGGCCAGCCTTGCGGCGCGTTACGGTGTCAGCCGGTCGGTGATCCGTGATGCGGTAAAGGTGCTTGTCGGCAAGGCGCTGGTCAGTGATCCTGTCTTTGTCCTAGGCACTGAACCGTGGCAGAGGCATGGGGCTCTTCAGCACCTTCTCCGAGAGTTGTTCAAACTCCCCCTCGTATTTCGTGCCGCTGGACACTTTGCCGATCCGGACCCATGCGGCGCGGAAGAACAATTCGGCCGTCAGGCTGGCGAACAGCCTTGCGTTCGGGGGAACCGCCTGGTGCGACGCTGTTTCGGCCCGCATGTCCTGCCAGTCGGCAAGGCATGAGATGACCGGCGCAGCCTCACCGCCGAGCCTCATGATGAAGGGTGCGAACGCATCTGCACCGGCACCGCCATGCGCCTTCAGTCCGCGCGTTGCCGCTGTCAGCGCATGAATGCCGTTCGCCCCTTCATAGATCGATGTAATGCGGGCGTCGCGCCAGGTCTGGGCGATGTCATATTCCTCGAGATAGCCATAGCCACCAAGCACCTGAATGCCGATGTCGGCCGCCCTGATGCCGGCCTCTGTGGCGAACATCTTGCAGACCGGTGTCAGGAAATCGGCAAGCGGGCGTTGATCCGGATCCTCGAGAACAACAAGGGCCAGATGACACATGGCGCGCGAGCCGACCGCGAGGGCGCGCTGTTCATCCAGCATCTGGCGGACATCGGCATGGTCGGACAGCCTGGCCGGCGATCCGTCGGGACGGCGCCCCTGGGCACGGTCGCCAGCATAGTTTGCGGCAATGTCCCAGGCACGCGCGGCATGGGCAACACCCTGAAGTGCCACATCGATCCTGGCGTGGTTCATCAGGGTGAACATGGCGGCAAGACCGCCCCCTTCCTCCCCGATCAACTCAGCCTCGGCCCGGTCAAAGACAAGCTGGCAGGTCGGCGAGCCGTGAATGCCAAGCTTGTCCTCGATGCGGGCCACGCGGATATCATTGCGGCCACTGCTGATATGTGACGGGCACAGGAACAAGGACAGCCCCTTCGTGCCGGATTCCACAACCCCGCTTCGCGCCAGAACAAAATGAAGAATGTCCTCGCTGAGGTCCTGGTCACCGTTGGAAATGAAGATCTTCTCGCCGGTCAGATGCCAGCCATCACCATGATGCTCTGCCTTTGTGCGCACCTGTGACAGGTCCGATCCGGCGCCAGCCTCGGTCAGGCACATGGTATTCAGTGTTTGCCCGTCAGCCAGGCGCGGAATCCAGCGCTGTTTCTGGTCCGCGGTGCCAAACCGCAACAAGGTCGACACCGCCCCCGGCAACAGGCCCGTTGCCATCTGCAAGGCGTGGTTGGCCCCTGTCGAAATTTCCGAGATGCCGGCGGCTGTCAGACTGTCCAGCCCCATGCCGCCATACGCCTCGGGAACGGTCAGGCCAAGCCACCCGCCTTCCGCCGTCTGCCGAAAGGCATCGGGAAAACCGTCCGGCGTTCTCACCCGTCCGTTCTCAAGCCGGCATCCCTGCTGATCGCCAGTGCGGTTGGTCGGCGCGATGACCTGTTCGGCGAATGGTGCAAACTGGTTCAGGACATCGACGGCAAGGTCCGCGTCATGCGCATCTGCCGCCCCTGCTTCGGCGACATGATGAAGGGAAAACAGAATCTCGTCCGTCGGAGATGTGAAATCCTTCATGGGTGCCTAGTCCCCCAGACCGAGAAGACGGGCCGCGTTGTTTTTGATGATGTCCGGCCGGATTTCATCCTTGATGGCGATCTTCTCGAAGTCATGCAGCCACCTCTCCGGCGTGATCATCGGCCAGTCCGATCCGAACAGCACCTTCTTCTTCAGGATCGAGTTGCAATATCGCACAAGAATGTCGGGGAAATATTTGGGCGACCAGCCCGACAGGTCGATATAGACATTCGGCTTGTGCTGGGCGACGGCCAGCGCCTCTTCCTGCCAGGGGAAGGACGGATGGGCGAGGATGATCTTCAGATCCGGAAAATCCACCGCCACATCATCCATATACATCGGGTTGCTGAATTTCAGCCGCATGCCGTTGCCACCGCGCATGCCGGAGCCAACCCCCGTCTGGCCGGTGTGGAACAGGGCAATGCCGCCATTCTCTTCAATCGCCTCATAGAGCGGATAGGCCATGCGGTCATTCGCATAGAACCCCTGGAAGGTCGGATGGAACTTGAAGCCGCGAATGCCGTAATCCTGCATCAGGCGGCGCGCCTCACGAACGCCCATCTTGCCCTTCCACGGGTCAATCGAGGCAAAGGGGATCAGCACATCGCTGTTGGCGGCGGCGATTTCAGCCACTTCCTCATTGGCATATCGGCGATATCCGGTCTCGCGCTCGGCATCCACGGGGAAGATCACGGCGGCGATATTCTGCTCACGGTAATGCGCCGCTGTCTCTTCGATGGTCGGCGGGTGCTGCCAGGGTGCGCGAAAATATTTCGCCATGGTGGATTGCAGATCGTCATACCCGTCATCCGCGTGATTGCCACACGGCTCCTCGGCATGGGTATGGATATCGATGGCACGGATGCTGTCGAGATCAATCATTGTGGATGTGCTCCTCTCACCAGATCTAGCGGCGTTTCTTGTCACTCAGAAAATTTTCAACCTTTGTCGGCCCCTGCCTGATCTTTGACAGCAGGGCGATGAGCTGGGCGCGCTCGTCACCATCAAGATGTTGCAGAAAGCTTTCTTCATGAGCGCATACCTCTGCATAGGCAAGGCCTTGCAAAGCTGCCCCCGTCTCTGTCAGATGCAGCTGGCGTGCCCGCTTGTCATAGGGGTCGGCGGATCGCGTGACCCATGCGCGTGATGCCAGTTCGTCAATCACGGACACCATGTTCGGCTTTTCCATGTCGATGGCCGCCGCCAGATTCGACAGGCGGATTCCCGGATTTTCCCTTAACATCGTAAGTATGGTGAAGGTGATCATCCGCAGGCCAAACGGGCGCAAAACCTCTGCCAGGTCGATATAGATGCCGTTAAAACTGCGTTTGAGATTGTAGCCGATCAGGTTGGACAGCGCCGCATCGCTGACCGGTGTACCGGCTTCGCGATGCGTGTTGACCAAGAGCTGTGCCGACTTGCCCATCATATCACCTGAACACCGGGCGTCGCTTCTCAAGGAAGGCCCGCAATCCTTCGGCAGCGTCTTCGGTGGTCTGTGACAAAGCGGCCGCCAGCGATTCAGCATAGAGCGCGTCTTCCGATGCCATGTTGGCGGCATGGTGGATGGAATTGACAATCATATAGTTCGACATTGGTGCGTTGCTGGCGATTTTCCCGGCCAGCTCCTGCGCCATACCCAGCGCCTCGCCCTCGCCGCACGCATAATGCGCCAGCCCGAGGGACAGCCCGTCCTCACTGCCATATTTACGGCCGGTCAGCATCATTTCGGTCATCCTGTCGGCACCAAGGATGCGTCCAACACGTTGTGTGGCGCCGCCGCCGACAAAAATACCGCGGCGCCCTTCGGGAAGCTGAAAGATGGTCGAAGGCTCGGCAATCCTGACATGGGTGGCACTGGCAATTTCCAGCCCACCACCGATGACCGCGCCAAACATCGCCGACATCACAATCAGGCCGCCAAACTGGATCTGGTCCATCAGCCTGTGCCAGCGCCGCGAGTGATGAAGATTCTCCTCGGCGTTGCGGGTTTCATGCTCGGCAAGATCCAGTCCCGCACAGAAATGCCCCTCGGTTCCGGTCAGAATGACGACCCGCACCCCGTTGGGCGGCGACTGGAAGAACGCCTCAAGCGCCGCAAACAGGGTTTCGTTCATGGCGTTGCGCTTGCCGGGACGCGTCATCGTGACGACGGCGATCCTGTCATTGACAGTGATATCCAGCACATCGGTCATCATCACACTCCTGATCGTGATGTCATTTGCGGGGAAGGCGCAGCGCGCCATCAAGGCGGATCACGGTTCCATTGAGATAGGGATTCTCGACAATCTGCGCGGCAAGGAGCGCATATTCCTCTGCCAGGCCCAGCCGCGACGGAAAGGGTATGTCGCCGCCAATGGCCGCGCGGACATCGTCGGGCAGACCTTCGGTCATCGGGGTTTCAAACAGCCCCGGCGCGATGGTCATCACCCGCACGCCAAACTGGCCGAATTCACGCGCCGCCGGCAGGCACATCGATGCCACACCACCCTTCGACGCCGCATAGGCCGCCTGGCCGAGCTGCCCGTCCTGCCAGGCGACAGACGCGGTGTTGATGATGACGCCGCGCTCATCCGTGCCATCGACAGCCTCACATGCAAGCATCGCGCGGGCGGCGTGGCTCATCATCAGGTAGGTACCAATCAGATTGATATGGATCGTCCTTGTAAACACATCCGTGGACAGCTTGCCCTCACGCCCGACAATCCGCGCGGCAAGGCCAATGCCGGCGCAATTCACCAGCACCCTTGGCGCACCCGTCTTGCCGACAGTCGCATCGACCGCAGCGGCAACCGAAGGTTCGTCAGCCACATCCACCTTCACCACAGACGCGCCGATCTTGGCGGCCTCACCCCGCGCAGCCGCATCATCCAGATCGAAGATCGTCACCGTGCCGCCATCCGCCGTAAACCGGCGCGCGCAGGCAAGGCCAAGACCGCTGCCGCCGCCTGTGATCCAGACCTGCTCCCCTGCAATGTTCATGACGGCCATCTCTCTTCTGACATGGTCTTCGATGTTGACATGCCACCTGTAAACCATATTGTTATACTTCATAACAATATGGACAAAGCCTGACTCTGTCCAGAGGAATTGACCAGCACGGGACATGCCCGCTGGCCGCCACATGATCGGGGGCATTGATGTTTGCACAGCAGGATTACCTCAAGCACCAGCTGTTGATTGATCATCGCGAGGATGGCGAGATGATCCTGTCCTCGGGGCTGACGCTGGATCCAGTGGCGCAAAATACCGGTGAATGGCTGCATCGCTGGGCCGACAAGACACCGGATGCGGTGTTTCTGGCGGCACGGTCAGGCCCCGGCTGGCGCGAGCTGAGCTATGGCGATGCGCTGTCACAGGTTCAGGCCGTCGCCGCCGGTTTGCTGGATCATGGGGTGACGCCGGGCGACAAGATCATCATCCTTTCAGGCCCCGGCATCGAACACGGCATTCTCAAGCTTGCCGCGCAATATATCGGCGTCGCCACAGTGCCGGTTGCCGAGCAATATTCCCTGATCCCGGATGCACTGCCCCGGCTGATCCATATCGCGGAAAAAACCCGTCCGGCGATGGTGTTTGCCGAGGATGCCGAGACATTCGCAAGAGGGTTGTCACTGCCGCAGTTTGACAATGTCCTGAAGGTGGTCAACGGACCTGCCGGGACCGGCATGATCCCCTTTGACAGGTTGCTGGCCGGCACAGCCGACATCCGCGCGGCGCGTGATGCCGTGACCCCGCAGACCCTTGCCAAGATCCTGTTCACATCGGGATCAACCTCGACGCCAAAGGGCGTGCCGCAAACCCATCATATGATGTGCGTGAACCAGAACCAGTACAGCGGCTGCCTGCCCTTTCTCAAGGCAAGGCCGCCGGTCATTCTGTCCTGGCTTCCCTGGAACCACGTCTTTGCCGGCAATTCCAATTTCAACATGGCGCTTGCCTTTGGTGGGGCGTTGTATCTGGATACCGGCAAGCCGGTGAAGGGCCTGTTCGACACCACGCTCGAGAATCTGCGGATGGTGAAACCCACCATGTCGGCCAACGTGCCGGTGGGGTATGCCATGCTGGTCGAGGCGATGCGCGAGGATGCCCAGCTACGCCACAATTTCTTTGCCGATCTTGATTTCATCTTCTATGCGGGGGCATCCCTGCCTGCCGATGTGTGGCAGGGGATCGAAGAGCTGGCGATGGCAGAGCTGGGACGTGTGCCGATGCTGACTTCCAGCTGGGGCATGACGGAAACCGCGCCAATGGCGCTGATGCATTATCAGGGCAATGCCAGATCCGGCATGATCGGCATTCCCGGCCCCAGATTGGAGGCCAGACTTCTTCCCATTGATGACAACCGGTACGAGCTCCGCGTGCGCGGGCCGAATGTGATGGACGGCTATTATGAGGAGCCGGACAAGAACGCCGAAAGCTTCGATGACGAAGGCTTCATGAAAACAGGCGATGCGGTGTGTTTTGCCGATCCGGATGTTCCCGAAACCGGACTCCGGTTCGATGGCAGAATTGGCGAGGACTTCAAGCTTCTGTCGGCGGTCTGGGTACAGTCCGCAAGGCTGCGTCTGACCGCGATGCCGGCTCTTGCAGGCCTTGTTCAGGACATCGTCATCACCGGGGAAAACCGCGCCGATATCGGCATGCTGGTGTTCCCGGATCCGCAGCGAGGCCTTCAGGCAGGCGATGACGGCACCATTCGTGATGCGGAGTATTGCGCAAAGGTCAGATCGGTCCTGGCGAAGCTGGCTGCAACGGCCACCGGGTCATCCAACCGGATCGTGCGGGCCATCATTCTGGGTGAAGCGCCATCGGTGAAAGCCCATGAAATCACCGCCAAGGGCAATCTGAACACCAACGCCGTATTGCGCCATCGCGCCGAATTCGTCGAGCGGCTCTATGACGACAGCGACGCGGCCACCATCCTGATCGGGTAACCGTCAGGATTGACCAACCCCGGTCATTGCGGGGGCCTGATGATAGGGGCCTGATGATAGGGGCCTGAGGATGGGGGCTGCTGGGGGTCAGCCGTTGCGGTCCAGAAACCGCAGCAATGCGTCCCATGATTTCGCGTCCGCTTCGGCGTCATAGTCACGTGACCCGGCCACCGTGAAGGAATGTCGGGCACCGCCGAACACCTCGGCGTCATGCGGCACGCCGGCAGTCTGCAGCTGTTGCAGAAGACCGGCCAGATCGACCATACCCGATACCGGGTCGGCTGATCCGTGGAGCAGCAGAACCGGGGCGTCGGTCATCGCATAATCCTGACCTTCGGGCGTGCCAAGACCGCCATGAAAGCTGACATAGCCATCAAGCCCCATGGCAGCGCGCGCGGCTTCGAGAACAGCGGCACCGCCGAAACAATAGCCGATGATGAACGTCTTGCCACCCGCTTCGGAGACAGGCTTTCCGGCATCAACCGCGGCCGAGAGGCGCGCCCTGAAGGCCGACCTGTCACGATACAGCGCCCCTGTTTCACGGCGGTAGTCATCGCGCCCTTCCAGCTTCGCATCGACACCGAACAGGTCAATCGCCACCGCGTTATAGCCGAGCGTGGCAAGCATTTTTGCGCGGCTCTTTTCATAGTCGGTCAGCCCATCCCAGTCATGGACAATGAACACCGTGCCTTTCGGCTCTGCATCCGTCATCTCGACATGCGCGGCAAAGCTCTTGCCGCCAACATCGTAGGACAGCTTGGCTTCATGACCGCCGGCATAGGCAGGATGGACAGGTGACCCCATCTGGGATCCCACCAGGACAAAGGTGGCGACTAGTATGGTGGACAGAAGGGGTTTCATGCTGCGCTCCAGCAAAATGGGCGGTATTGTTAAGATATGCCGGTGGCGATGATGCCAATCAAGCCCGAAGCCGGAATCCCCCCCTTCCCGCCGGCATGACCTGCAGCCCTGATCACGAAGCTTCGCCAGGGATGGTGACAATTTTGTAGGTTTTCGAAGGCAACTCACGATGCATAGCAGGGCGGCTTGGCGGATCATTTTGCCCTTCCTTGACACCTACGCCTGATTGGCGGACGCTACACGCGGTCTTTTTGAACGCTTGTGCGGCGTAGGTTGGTGGGCCCGGCAGGACTCGAACCTGCAACAACACGGTTATGAGCCGTGGGTTCTAACCAATTGAACTACAGGCCCCAAATCAGGGTGGTTAGCAAAGGCGGTATACACCTGATTGGCAGTGCGGCCTAGTGTGGATTTGACAAGATTTCGATCACTACATTAAGACAGGGAACGTTGCGTGGCTGTTTGACGGTTTGCGCACACCTGTTCCCTGACGCTGTTGACCTGCCAACTATGACCAGATCCGACGGATTTTCACTGACAGAGGTGTTGGTCGCATTTGCGATCATCGCGGTTCTGTCCAGCGTCGGCGGCTTCATCTATATCAGCTACCTCGAAGCCGCAAAGCACACCTCTCTGGTGAAAACCATCAGCAATGTCGAGGCGGAGGTCCAGATCGAGGTCGACCATATTCTGCGCGGCGGCACCTCGGCGACACCAAGCGCCGATGACGGAGAGGCCATTACCGGCGAAGCCACCTGCGATGAATATGTGCGCTCGCTTGCCAAGAAATACAGCCATCTTCGCAACCCCTATGACGGCTCGCCCCTGATTACATTATGGGACGGCTGGCGCACATTTCAGAAGCGGGGAAAGGTGCGGATCAGCTGCTACAAGGTTCACCAGGGGACCACTGTCAGCGGGTCACATTGCCCTCTTAGCAAATCCGGCATTCGGGTCGACACCTATTATGCCGATTGTGGCGGTGCCTGTGAGACAAGCCATTGCACCATCCGCAACAAGGACTGCAGCAGCATCAACAAGAACGCCAAGACCGAATTCGAGAAATATGAGACCAACGAACTCTACGGCGCGGTGTTGCCGGCGCTGGGGCCAAACCTACTCGACTGGCAGGGCATGCAACGCGATTGCGGTGTCTCGGTGAATTGGCAGACCACCCACCCGAAAGAGTCGAATTACTGACCTGACCCGGGCCGGGACGTCCCAGCGAACCGGATCAGTTCTCGAGGAAGCTGCGAAGCTTGCGCGACCGCGACGGGTGCTTCAGCTTGCGAAGCGCTTTCGCCTCGATCTGACGGATACGCTCGCGCGTCACGCTGAACTGCTGGCCAACTTCCTCCAGCGTATGGTCGGTGTTCATGCCGATGCCGAACCGCATCCGCAACACCCGCTCCTCGCGCGCTGTCAGGCTCGCAAGAACCCGCGTCGTCGTCTCGCGAAGATTGGCGTGGATCGCCGCATCCAGCGGTTGAACCGCGTTCTTGTCCTCGATGAAATCGCCAAGATGGCTGTCTTCCTCATCGCCGATCGGCGTCTCCAGGCTGATGGGCTCCTTGGCGATCTTCAGCACCTTGCGCACCTTGTCGATGGGCATCGACAGCTTTTCGGCAAGCTCTTCCGGGGTCGGCTCGCGGCCGATCTCATGGAGCATCTGGCGCGAGGTGCGCACCAGCTTGTTGATTGTCTCGATCATATGCACCGGAATACGGATGGTGCGGGCCTGGTCGGCAATCGACCGCGTGATGGCCTGGCGAATCCACCAGGTCGCGTAGGTCGAGAATTTGTAGCCGCGGCGATACTCGAATTTGTCCACAGCCTTCATCAGTCCGATATTGCCTTCCTGAATCAGATCAAGGAACTGCAGGCCACGGTTGGTATATTTCTTCGCGATCGAGATCACCAGACGAAGGTTCGCCTCGACCATCTCCTTCTTCGCACGGGCGCTCTCACGCTGGCCGCGCTGGATGGTCTGGATGATGCCGCGGAATTCCGGAATCGCCAGCCCGACATCATCAACCACAAGGCGGATCTTGCTCTGGATCTCCTCAAGCTCGTCGCCATGCTGCGCCTTCAGCTTGCGCCACTGGTTGCTGCGATACTCATCGCCAGGCCAGCTTTCAACACATTCACGGCTGGTCCAGGCCTCAAGCAGTTGCGCGCGCGGCACGCCGGCGGCGGTGGCGGTGCGCATCAGCCTGCCTTCGATGGTGGTGACATGCTTGTTCAGCGTGAACAGCTGGTCAGACAGGGCCTCGATCCGGTTCGGGTTGAAAGTCACCCCTTCCATCAATTCGACCAGCTTGATCTTCAGATCCATATGTGTCGCCTCGGTACGCGGCGACAGCGGCTCGTCATTTGCCATTCTTGCCAGGCGGCGGTCCTGCGAACGGGTGAACTGCTTGAACAGCGAGGCGATTTCATCGAACAGCCCCATCATGTGGTCGCGGATGGCATCTTCCATCGCCGCCAGTGACATGTTCAGGTCATCGCCTTCATCACCGGTATTGGCATCGCGGGTCGAGGTATCGGTGTCAGCGTCACCGTCCTCGCCATTTTTCTCTTCTTCCTCGGTTTCTTCCGCCTCTTCCTCAGCCTCTTCTTCCTCGGGAAGATCCGCCTCGTCGATGTCGTCGTCATTCATTCGCGACATCATCTCTTGTTCGACCGGGCCGCCATTCAGACGTGCATAGGTGGTCTCGAGATCGATGATGTCACGAAGCGGCACGACGCCGTCGGCAATCTGGTCACGCCAGTGAAGCAGCGCGCGGATGGTCAGCGGAGATTCGCAGATGCCGCCGATCATCAGCTCCCGGCCGGCCTCAATGCGCTTGGCGATGGCAATCTCACCTTCACGAGACAGCAGCTCGACGCTTCCCATCTCACGAAGATACATGCGCACCGGATCATCGGTGCCAGACACATCGCTGTCCGAGACATTGCCGGCTGGCCGCGCCTCTTCTCCTTCATTGTCCGAGCTCTCGTCGCTGTCGGCGGCCTCGACAACCGAGACGCCCATCTCGCTGAGCGTCGACATGAAATCGTCGATCTGCTCGGAGGTGAAATCCTCGGTCGGAAGCGCGGCGTTCAGTTCGTCATGGGTGACATAGCCGCGCTCCTTGCCAAGACGCATCAGCGTCTTCAGGGTCTGGCGGGCTGCATCATTGTCCTGGGCCTCGACAGCGCCGTCCTGCGGCTGGTCTTCGGTCTCGGTCTTCTGGTTTGCCTTGGCTGCCATGAATGTTGTCTACTTTCCTACGCAT
>NTKV01000071.1 GCA_002457745.1 SAR116 cluster bacterium MED-G06
TCTTTGACCATCATTGCCACCGCGCTGATCGAGACCGGATCACGTATGGATGAAGTGATCTTTGAAGAATTCAAGGGCACCGGCAACAGCGAGGTCATTCTGGACCGCAAGCTGTCAGACAAGCGGACCTTCCCGGCGATCGATATCACCCGCTCCGGCACACGCAAGGAAGAGCTTCTTGTCGACAAGGGTACCCTGGCAAAGATGTGGGTGCTTCGCCGCATCCTGATGCAGATGGGCCCTGTCGATGCGATGGAGTTCCTCGTCGACAAGCTGAAACACTCGAAGACAAACGACGATTTCTTCGACCAGATGAACAGCTGACCGTCCGCTCAGGAAAACCGTCTTTCAAGATCGATCAGTGCCTGTTTGCGCCCAAGATTGTCCGGGTGCTTCGGGTCAAGTGTGCTTCCCCCACCATAATTCCCGAGAGCGCCGCCACTTCGGACGACGCGGTGGCAGGGATAGATGATCGGGATCGGGTTGCTGGCACAGGCACTGCCGGCAGCGCGTGGTGCCTGCGGCTTGCCAGCGGCGGCGGCGAACTCACCATAGGTGACAACCGTTCCATACGGGATCTGCGCCATAACGTGAAGCCAGGCCTGACCTGCTGGTGATGTGCCTTCGGCGCGCAGCGGCAGGTCGAAGATCTTCAGGGTGCCGGCAAGATAAGCCTCAAGTTGCGCCGCTGTTTCACGTGAAACATCATCGGGACGGTCTGCGGTGCTGAAGGCTGTCTGGTCCCAGTCGAGACGGATCAGGTGGCTGCCGTTGCTCACTGGCCGGATATAGCCGATGGCGGTGGTGATGGTGGTGTGAAATTCCCGGGTCATTCTGCGTTTGTCATCCTCGTCATGTTGGCCGGCCAGCCGGTGTGAGGGATTGGAGAAAACGGAGAAGAAGAAGAAGACCGGCGCCAGGAAAAACGCTATATCAGCAGGGCAGGTTTGGGAAGGGTCAGATGAAGCGTAGCAGCGAAACCATTTTTGCCCAGGCGACTCCGGCTGGCCGGGCGGCGATTGCGGTGATCCGGATCAGTGGTCCGAAAGCTCATCAGGCACCGGCGCTGTTTGGTGCGCCGTGCCCTGCGCCGGGGCGGTTCACCGTGGCCAAGTTGCAAGACCGGGCGGGTGGTCTGCTGGATGAGGCGCTGATCCTGTCGATGGCAGGCCCGCGGTCGAGTACCGGCGAGGATGTGGTCGAGATCCATGCGCATGGCTCGATGGCGGTGACGCTTTCCATTCTGGATATGTTGGGTCAGGCCGACGGGTTCCGCGCCGCGACGGCCGGTGAATTCACCCACCGCATGTTTGCCAATGGCAAGATTGACCTGTTGGGGACCGAGGCGCTTGCCGATCTGATCGAATCAGAGACGGACCTGCAGCGCCAGCAGGCCTGGCGGCAGTTGCAGGGCGCTCTTTACCAGCCGGTCAGCACATGGCGTGAGGAGATGGTCCGGCTTGGTGGCCAGCTGGAAGCGCTCATCGATTTTGCCGATGAAGATCTGCCGCCGGAAGTGGAGGCAAAACTGCGAACAGATACCGCCGCGCTGATCACCGCCATGCAGGGTATTCTCGATGATGGCGGTGTTGGTGAAGCCATTCGCGACGGTGTGACGATCAGCCTTCTTGGCCCGGTGAATGCCGGTAAATCGACACTTCTCAACAGGCTTGCCGGTCGCGAGGCGGCCATTGTGTCGGATCAGGCTGGCACCACCCGCGATGTGGTGTCCGTGCGGATCAATCTGGATGGCATTCCGGTGACGCTTCTGGATACGGCTGGTGTGCGGCAGACCGATAACAGGATCGAGGCAGAGGGGGTGCGCCGCGCGCTTCACGCCGCACGGCAGGCCGATGGCGCCATTCTGGTGCTGGATGTCAGCGACCCTGACTGGCAGGCCGAGCTGGCAGCGTTGCGTGATCTGGCGGGTTTGCGGGTCTGTGTCGTTCTCAACAAGCGTGATCTGCTGGATGACGCCACCGCCAGACAGCTGTCTGGTGAGGATGCGGTGCTGGTCTCGCTGGTACAGGATGAGGCGATTGACGAGGTGCTGGCCGCGCTTGGGGAGATGGTGGTCCCGGCGAACCGTGGAGATGGTGGCAGCATCATCACCCGGGCCAGACACCGGTCCGCCCTTCAGGAGGCGGTAGACGCGCTTCAGGCGGTTCTTGGCCACAGTTTCGGAACAGCACCGGAAATCGCCGCGGAGGATTATCGGCGGGCGGCTGACAGCCTTGGCAGAATCACCGGTTCGATTGACGCCGAGGAGCTTCTTGGCAGTATCTTTTCCAGCTTTTGCATTGGAAAATGACACCAGAAAGCGCATAAAGCGCGAGATGGGGCGCGAATTGGGGCGCGAGATGCTGGTCCCGGGCGCAAGAACAAGGACGGATCCGAACCGTGGAGTTTGATGTCATCATCGTTGGCGGTGGCCATGCCGGTTGCGAAGCCGCAGCGGCGGCGGCGCGCATGGGTGCGCGCACCGCACTGGTGACAATGCGTGCCGACCGGATTGGCGAGATGTCCTGCAATCCAGCCATTGGTGGTCTTGGCAAGGGCCATCTTGTTCGCGAGATTGATGCGCTTGATGGCATCATGGCCCGCGCCATCGACGCTGCCGGTATCCAGTTCCGCATGCTGAACCGCTCACGTGGCCCGGCGGTGCATGGTCCGCGTGCCCAGGCTGACCGAAAGCTCTATCGCGAGGCCATTCAGGCCGAGATCAGGGCTGCCGGCATCACTGTCATTGAAACTGCCGTTGGCGACCTGATTGTCGAGGATGGCGTCTGTCAGGGGGTGACAGGCGAGGATGGCAGCCGCTGGACCGCCAAGGCTGTGGTTCTCACCACAGGCACGTTTCTTGGCGGGTTGATCCATCTTGGCACGGACATCACGCCGGCTGGCCGGGTTGGCGAGGCACCATCGAATGATCTGGCTGTGCGGTTGCGCGACCTTGATCTTCCTGTTGGCAGGTTGAAGACCGGTACACCGCCGCGTCTTGACGGCCGGACGATTGCCTGGAACCAGCTGGAAATGCAGCCAGCGGATGACCCGCCGGTGCCGTTTTCCACTCTGACCGACCGCATCACAGTGCCGCAGATTTCCTGTGGCATCACCCGCACCACCGCCGAAACCCATCGGATCATCGCTGATTCACTTCATCTTTCGGCTGTCTATAGCGGCCAGATTGCCGGACAGGGCCCGCGCTACTGTCCGTCAATCGAGGACAAGATTGCCCGCTTTGCCGACCGGGAGTCGCATCAGATCTTTCTCGAGCCTGAGGGGCTGGACGATCATACGGTCTATCCAAACGGCATTTCGACAAGCCTGCCGCGCGATGTCCAGGACCGGCTGGTGGCCAGCATTCCCGGGCTGGAAAATGCAACCATCCTGCAATATGGCTATGCCATCGAATATGATTTCATCGATCCGCGGGCGCTGACCAGTGCCCTGCAGCTGAAAGCCATGCCGGGCCTGTTCCTTGCAGGACAGATCAATGGCACGACCGGCTATGAGGAAGCGGCGGCACAGGGGCTGATGGCCGGCATCAACGCGTCCCTGCTGGCCAGTGGCAAACAGCCTGATTTCAGCCTGACCCGGGCTGAGGCCTATACCGGTGTGATGATCGATGACCTGATTACCCGCGGGGCGCCGGAACCCTACCGCATGTTCACCTCACGCGCCGAATACAGGCTGTTGCTTCGCGCTGACAACGCCGATCAGCGCCTGACCGACCGCGGCATCGAGATTGGCGTTGTGGGCACCTCCCGGCAGGCGGTATGGCAGGCGAAGAAACAGCAACTTGCCACAGCCACCAGCACACTCCACACGGCAACGGCTTTGCCGCGTGAGCTGGCGGTGCATGATCTGCCACTGCCGCGCGACGGGGCGCGGCGCAGCGCTGCCGACATGCTGGCTCTGGAAGGTTCCAGCATCATCGGCTTGACCGCCCTGTGGCCGGTGCTGGACTCGATCCCCGCCGCACTTCACGCACAGCTTGAGGCAGATTGCCGATATGCAGGCTATATCGAGCGGCAACGCGCCGATATCGAGGCTCTGCATCGTGACGAGGCGATCTCCATTCCTGCAGATTTCGACTATCGCGCTGTTGGTGGCCTGTCGGCAGAGGCCCGTGATGTGATGATGCGGCTGCGCCCGCAGACGATTGGCCAGGCGAACCGTCTGCCGGGCCTGACGCCGGCTGCAGTGGTCGCCGTTCTGCGGCATCTGAAGCGCGATGAGTCAGCCCGCCAGCTGGCGGTGAGCCGGGGATGAGGCCGCCGGCAGCCTTGGCAGGCAGGCTCGATGTTTCACGTGAAACAGGTGAAAAGCTGGCCGCCTATGTCGCGCTGCTCGAAAAATGGCAGACGCGGGTCAATCTTGTCTCTGCCTCGACGCTCCCCGACATCTGGAACCGTCACATCTGGGATTCGGCGCAGCTTGTGCCGCTGGTGCCGGCCAATACACGCCGTATTCTGGATGTTGGCAGCGGTGCCGGATTTCCGGGCCTTGTGCTGGCAGCGTTCTGTGATGCCGAGTGTCATCTTGTCGAATCCGACCAGAAGAAGGCCATTTTCCTGCAGACGGTGGTGCGCGAATGTGGAATCCCGGCAACGATCCACACAGCCCGTATTGAATCCCTGCCGTCGCTTGGGGCGGATATCGTCACCGCGCGGGCGCTGGCACCGATGGACAAGCTGCTGGATCTTCTGGCACACCAGCTGACTCCCGCAAGCCGGTGCCTGTTCCTGAAAGGTGCGCAGGCCAAGAGCGAGCTTGCCGCGCTCGGGACGCGCCCGGAATTGTCATGGGAGCTGACGGCGAGCCTTACCAACCCCGCCGCATTTGTGGTAGACCTGACAGTGTCGTCCTAGCCCGGAGCGTTCCGCCATATGTCGCTTTCTGATCGCATTATCGCCGTTGCCAACCAGAAGGGGGGCGTCGGGAAAACCACAACCGCGATCAATCTGGCGACCGCCCTGGCGGCCTGTGGACGGTCGGTGCTGCTGATCGACTTTGATCCGCAGGGCAACGCCAGCACCGGCCTTGGCATCGATGATCGCACCCATAACAGTTACAGCCTGATTGCCGGCTCCAGCCAGGCCGACGAAGCCATCCAGACCACACAGGTGCCGCGCCTTGATATGATCCCGACCGTGGTCGATCTTTCAGCGGCCGAGGTGGAGCTCAGCGATTTGCCGGATCGGGAATTCCGGCTTCGCAGCGCCATATCAAAAATTTCCAAACCTTATCAATATGTTATTATCGACTGCCCTCCGTCGTTAGGCATGCTGACGGTGAATGCGCTGGCCGCGGCCACGTCGGTTCTGGTGCCGCTGCAATGCGAATTCTACGCTCTTGAGGGCCTCAGCCAGCTGATGCGCACCATCGATGCTGTCCGCGCCGGCCTGAATGGCGACCTTCGGATGCAGGGCATTGTCCTCACCATGTATGACAGCCGCAACAAGCTGTCCTCGATGGTGGCAAATGATGTGCGTGACCATTTCGGTGAACTGGTCTACAGCACGGTGGTACCGCGCAATGTACGGGTGTCGGAAGCACCTTCTTTTGGCCAACCCGTGTTGATCTATGACCTGAAATGCCCTGGATCACAGGCGTATGCGGCACTCGCCGCCGAACTGCTGCGCCAGGAAGCAAAGGCTGCCTGAGCCAGCCCGGACAGACCAACCAGAGACCGGAAAGACCCGCCATGGCGAAACAACCCGACCAAAAAAAAGTGGCAAAGGCCAAAGCCACAGCAAAGCCAGCCGCCCCGAAGTCAGCCGTTCCGAAGCCAGCCGTTCCGAAGTCAGCCGCTTCGCCAGCCAAGGCGGGGAAGCCACGCGGCCTTGGACGCGGCCTGTCATCGCTTCTGGGTGATGCCGGTGTGGCTGCGGCAACAGGAACCGCTATGGGGCGTGGGACCGGTATGTCACAAAACGCGACACAGGCAACGCCGCTGCCAGCCGAGCCAATCTCCGGACTGACCGAACTGCCGATCGAATGGATCAATTCTGGTCCCTGGCAGCCGCGGCGCCGGTTCGACAAGACCCGACTGTCCGAGCTTGCCGACTCCATCCGCGCCAAGGGGCTGGTGCAGCCGATCCTGGTGCGCCCGCAGGAGGGCGCCAGCAACCGATACCAGCTGATCGCCGGTGAACGCCGCTGGCGGGCCGCGCAGATGGCCCAGCTCCATGTGGTGCCGGCCATTATCCGTGAGATGAGCGATGGCGAAGCTCACGAACTGGCGCTGATCGAAAACATCCAGCGCGCTGACCTGAGCGCCATCGAAGAAGCCGAAGGCTATCGCCAGCTGATTGAGAGCTTCAATCATACTCAGGAACAACTATCTGAAATAGTTGGTAAATCAAGAAGCCACATTGCCAATCTTCTGCGTCTTCTGACGCTGCCTGAGACGGTGGCCACCATGGTGGTGCAGGGGGAGTTGACGATGGGGCAGGTCCGTCCTCTGGTAGGCCATCCCGACAGTGTTGCGCTGGCCCGCCAGATTGCCGCCAAAGGTCTGTCGGCGCGTCAGGTGGAAGCGCTGGTGAAATCTGGCAAGTCTGGCAAGTCTGGAAAGTCCGGCAGTCCGGCAGCTGCGCCGAAAACGGCTGATATCATTGGCATTGAACGCACTCTCGCCGACAGGCTCGGGCTTGCAGTGGATCTGAACTGGGATGAAGCCAGACGCAGTGGCAAGCTGGTCATGAGATTTACAGATCTCGACCAGTTCGAGGCGGTTTACGAGAGGCTTCTCAAGGACTAGCCGCGCGCGGCCCGCCCATTCAGGGCTCGTCCGCGAAGACAGATTCCAAGCAATGTCTGTGAACATTGCGCCTGGTCATCGGCGGCGCCTGTCTTTACCGCCAGCTCGGCATCCTGCAGCCTGTTGACAGCCTCGAGAATTGTGTCGGGCGACCAATGGCGAAGCTGTGATACAAGTCTGTCCTGAAGCCGAAAATGAACCGGTGGTCGAAGCGATTTGACGGCCTGTTGCGAACTGGTGCCAGACCGTACGGCGCGCGCCGCCGCCAGAAGCTGTTTGAAGTACCCCTGACATCCACGAAGCACCATGACGCTGGCCTGCTGTTCAGCCCACGCCTTGTTGAGGGAGCGCTCCAGAACCGCAACCTGGCCGTCCGCCGCCGCCATGGCGATGTCTGTCACCGCCAAGGTGGCGCTGTCGCCAAGCGCCTCGCTGACAGTTTCGAAATCAAGGCTGCCCCCGGGCCCCGCAAGAAGCGCCAGCTTTTCGATTTCCTGGCGTGATGCCGACCGGTCACTGCCAAGCCGTGTGACGACAAGTGCCTTGGCGTCATCAGCGATGGTGATGCCGTCGCGCGTCATGGTTTCGCGGAGCAGGTTGGCGATATCGGCGGCACCGTCGGCATAGCATCCGATGGCCGCGGCGTTGTCGCTTGTCTCGAACAGCTTCACCAGCGCGTGACGTGTGGTGGTTTCGGTGGCTTCGATGACGATGAAGGAGTCAGCCAGATTGCGGGTCAGGGCAATCTTGCAGGCGGCAAGCATTTCGCTGCCGCGTCCCTTGACCACAACCAGACGACAGGACGCCGTCATGGCGATGGCTTCGGCGGCATCGCCAAGCGCGCCGGCATCACCGGCAAGCTGCTCGCCTTCGAGGCGCGTCACCGAAAACACGTCGTCAGGATCGTCGCTATATTGCGATGCAAGCTGCCGCCCACGTTCGGACATCAATCCCAGATCATTGCCGTGAAGCAGGACAGCACGTATGGCAGGCGGCACAGATGACAGAAAGGATGCAGCCTGACGGGGCGCAACCTTCATCAGGAGGCGGGTGCGGTGAAATGGAGATGGATGCGGTTGGCAACGCGGTCCGCAAGCAGCATCGCCAGGCGTTCCTTGCCATGACGTTCGGAGCGGATCTGCGAGAAATAGGAAGACACGGTTCCAAGCGTGGCGTTTGCCGACAGCGTGTCATTGAGAACCACCTCACCGCTGCCACGATCAACAAGCGTGATGGTTGCCGACATGGTCATTTTCTTCAGATTCGAGCTTGATCCCCGCACCGACAATGTGGTGCTGGAGGAGACGGACAGAACGGTCGAAAGGTCATGTGTGGCAGAGATCTGCTGGTCGGACAGCCGTTTGCGAATCTGGCGGTTATACAACTGCCCTTCGCGGCCCCCGGTATCAATGACATTGATGGCGACATCGCGCGACTGCAGAGCCGAGCCGAGTGAAGCCACCTCTACGGCGCTGCATCCTGCAAGCCAAACAAGGGTTGCTGCGATGATGACCCTAGACAACCACATTGATGATCCTGTTTTTGACAACAATGACTTTGCGCGGTTCGCGGCCTTCAAGATATCGGATAACCCCGGCGGAGGCCAGCGCTGTGGCGCGCGCCTCATCCTCTTCCGCATCGCGCGGCAGCGATACTGTATCGCGAAGTTTGCCGTTTACCTGAACGCCGATCTCGATGCTGTCGTCTGTCAGCAGTGCCGGATCGGCTTCCGGCCAGGCTGTTACGGCAAGCATGGTGTCATGGCCAAGCGCCTGCCACATTTCCTCGGCGATATGCGGTGCCATCGGATAGATGAGGCGGGTCAGCGTCACGATACCGAAGCGCCGCGCTGCGGCTGAGGCGTCATCATCGCCCTTCACATCGCCGATTGCGTTGGCGAGGGTGTAGAGCTGTGCCACTGCTTTGTTGAACCGGAACCCCTCGATATCGCCACTCATCGCGTCAATCGCACGGTGTGTCGCGCGCACCAGATCGCCGCCGGCACCTTCGGTGGGGAGGGCGCCTCCTGCCTTCGCAAGTGCCGGATCGGCAGCCATGCGATAGAGCCGCTTCAGAAACCGCGACGCACCCTCGACACCTGATTCGGTCCATTCCATGTCGCGCTCTGGCGGGGAATCCGACAGCATGAAGAGGCGCGCCGTGTCAGCCCCATATTTCGAGATGATGAGCTCGGGATCGACAACATTGCGCTTCGACTTGCTCATTTTCTCGATGCGACCGGCCTTCACATCGCCGCCGGTCTCCAGCTGCTTCCAGCCGGCACCGTCGCGCTCCACCTCGGTGGGGAACAGCCATTTGCCATCACTGTCCCGGAAGGTCTGGTGGCAGACCATGCCTTGTGTCATCAGGCCGGCAAACGGCTCGTCCATCTCGAGATAGCCGGTATCCCGCAAGGCCCGCATAAAGAACCGGGAATAGAGAAGGTGCAGCACCGCATGTTCGACGCCGCCGATATACTGGTCGACCGGCATCCAGTAGGCGGCGGCCTCACGGCTGAACCCCTCGGGATGATGCGGGTCCGCAAACCGCAGGAAATACCAGGAACTCTCGAAAAACGTGTCAAAGGTGTCCTGCTCGCGGACAGCCTTGCCGCCACAAGTCGGGCAATTTACGTCTTTCCAGGTCGGATGATTCGACAGCGGGTTGCCCGGCGCGTCGAAATCAATGTCCTCGGGAAGGGTCACCGGAAGATCGGCTTCCGGGACAGGCACCTGACCACAGCTGTCACAATGGATAATCGGGATCGGGCAGCCCCAATAGCGCTGCCGCGATACACCCCAGTCCCGAAGCCGGTAGGTGGTGCGCCCTGTGCCTGATCCGGATGCCTCGAGAGCGGTGATGGCGGCGCGCTTTCCGTCCTCGACGCCAAGACCATCCCAGTCGCGGGACTGGTAGAGCTTTCCGGGGCCTGTATAGGCGGTGTCGGTGATGGCAAAGGACGCGGCATCCGCATCATCAGGCAGCACCACCGGGATCACCGGCAGATCATAGGCATTGGCGAAATCAAGGTCGCGCTGGTCATGGGCCGGGCATCCGAAGATGGCCCCGGTGCCATATTCCATCAGCACAAAATTGGCGATGTAGACAGGAAGCTCGATGCTGTCATCAAGCGGGTGCGCGACATAAAGCCCGGTGTCATAGCCTTTTTTCTCGGCGGTTTCGACAGCCGCCTCGGAGGTGCCGAGTTTGGCACATTCGGCGACAAAATCGGCAGCTGCGTCATCGTCCTCGGCCAGAGCCAGCGCGATCGGATGATTTGCCGCAACGGCCAGGAAAGAGGCACCGAACAAGGTATCGGGGCGGGTGGTGAATACCGTGATCGAATCGCTGCTGTCCGGGCTGGCACGCGTCAGCCTGAAGCTGACTTCCGCGCCTTCGGACCTGCCGATCCAGTTCTGCTGCATCAGCCGCACACGATCTGGCCAGCGCTCCAGCCTGTCGATGGCATCAAGAAGATCATCAGCATATTCGGTGATCTTCAGGAACCATTGTGACAACAGGCGTCGTTCGACTTCCGCGCCGGAACGCCAGCCACGGCCATCAACAACCTGCTCGTTCGCCAGCACGGTATTCTCGACCGGGTCCCAGTTGACCCAGCTTTCCTTGCGATAGGCGAGCCCCTTGTCAAGAAAGCGAAGGAACATCCGCTGTTCATGCTGGTAGTAATCCGGCGTGCAAGTCGCCAGTTCACGGTCCCAGTCATAGGACAGCCCCATGCCACGCAGCTGCGTGCGCATCGCAGCGATGTTTTCCGTGGTCCATTTGCCAGGATGGACGCCACGCTCCATGGCGGCATTCTCGGCTGGCAGGCCGAATGCATCCCATCCCATGGGGTGAAGAACATTGAAGCCGCGGGCACGCCGGTAGCGGGCGACAACATCGCCAAGCGTATAGTTGCGGACATGCCCCATATGAATCCGCCCTGAGGGGTAGGGGAACATCTCGAGGACATAATATTTGGGTTTTTCGGTGCCGGTATCGGCGGTGAAACAGCGTTCGTCTTCCCACCGCTCCTGCCATTTGGTCTCGATGGCCGAGGCGTTGTACTCATCCATGTTTGTCACCCTGAAAGGCGGGAGGTGTTTATGAGGTGTTTATAAGGCTATTCGGCAATGTCCGACAAGGATTCGGCGCGGATCTCGCGGGCCCTGTTGAGGATCAGATCTTCCAGCCTGCGGGCAAATGTCTCGTCGCGAACACTGCTGCCCCATGTTCCGTCAACGCCATCACGCGTCTGCACATGAACGGTTACACGGACGGCATCGGAACGTAGTTCGCGGTCAACGACAAAGACTGTCAGCTTGAGTCTCTCATCGGGGTTGTCCGGCTTCGAATACCATTCGGAAATGATGGTGCCGCCGAACGTGTCGACATCGGCGATCGGCAAGAGCGAGACAACTTCCAGTGCCGCGCGCCAGAGAATGGCATTCACCGGCATGCCGCCGTCATTGTTTGTATTGAGATCGCCAAGATCGCTCAGCTTGAGCCCGCCAGGCTTGCCGGTCAGAAAGGAGACGCGTTCTTCCTCTTCCTGTGGCGGCGCCGGGGTGAAGTTCGAGCAGCTGGCGAAAAGCAGGCTTGCGAGGATGAGAGCAGTGAGTCGCATGTGCGTGTTCCCAAGAAAAAAGGAGGGCCGGTTTCCCGGCCCTCCAACGTTACTCTAACTAACGTTGATTAGAAAGAGATGTCGATAGCGATGGCGGTGTTTGTGCCATCTTCGTCAGTGGTGCCGTCCTGATCCCATGTGTTATTGGTCAGGGACAACGACAGCCCCGAAGTGATGGTATATGTGATACCATAACCGGTTTCCTTGAACTTGAAGCTCGTGTCAGTTGTGCCGTCGTTTTCTGTTTCACCCGAAAACGCCTCAACTGTCAGGCTGTCGCTAACTTTGTAGGCGATAGCCGCACCGCTGGATTGATAATCGTAGGTGCTATCACCGGTTTCAGAGCTCTGTTGTGCAACGGTCAATGTTGCCCC
>NTKV01000072.1 GCA_002457745.1 SAR116 cluster bacterium MED-G06
TTGCAATGGTGGTGCATTCGGGTCGCGCCATGGCGACCCAGAGACTAGGGAGTTAATAACACCATGATTCAAACCACATTCAGATCGCTGGCCGTCGGGCTGGCCGCAACCATCATGTCGGCAGGCGCGCATGCCGACACAAACTTGCAGTTCGCACTGGACTGGAAGTTCGAGGGCCCGTCAGCCCCTTACTTCCTTGCGATTGACAACGGCCATTTTTCGGCTGCCGGCCTCGAGGTCGAAATCTCACCTGGCAAGGGCTCGCTTGACGCCATCCCGAAGGTTGCCACCGGTGCCTTCCCGGTCGGGTTTGCCGACATCAATTCCCTGATCAAATTTCTTGACCAGAACCCGGGTGCGCCAGTGACCGCGGTGATGATGGTCTATGACAAGCCGCCTTTCGCTGTTGTCGGACGCAAGTCCCTCGGCATCAGCGGTCCTGGCGATCTTGAAGGCTCGGTCCTCGGTGCGCCGCCACCAGACGGTGCCTGGGCGCAGTTCCCGTCCTTTGCCAAGGCCAACAATATCGACGTTGGCAAGATCAAGGTTGAGCCCGTCGGTTTCCCGACACGCGAGCCCATGCTGGCAGAGGGCAAGGTTGACTCAATCACCGGCTTCTCTTTCTCCTCCTATCTGAACCTTGTGCGTCTCGGTGTGCCGGAGAGTGACATCTCGACCATTCTGATGGCCGATTACGGGCTGAAGCTCTATGGCAATGCGGTGATCGTGAACACCGACTATGCCGCTGCGAACGGTGACACGGTGAAAGCGTTCCTCGGGGCGGTTGCCGCCGGCTGGAAGGATGCCATCGCGAACCCGACAGCCGCTGCCGAAGCCCTGGTCAAGCGTAACCCTGCTGCCGATGCGGCACTTGAGGAGCGCCGCCTTGAGCTGGCCATCGAAGCCAATGTCCTGACCGACTATGTGAAGTCCAACGGCATGGGCGGCATCGACAAGGCACGGTTTGCAGCTGCCCTCGAGCAGATGAGCGAAACCTATGACTACAAGGCTGCACCCAACGCGGCCCTCTACTTCACCGATGCCTATCTGCCAGCTGGCGGATTCAAGGTGAACTGACGACCCTATATATGCAGCCCGGTTGCCCGGGCTGCATATCTTCCGGGGACCGCATTCCACAAACTGGCAGACTACATGACAACATCGCATAACACGGACCTGATCGTTATCGACGGCGTTTCGCACACCTTCGATACGAATTCAGGGCAGTTGCAGGTGCTCGACAAGCTGACGCTTGGCGTACCTGAAAACGGATTTTCAGCCATTGTCGGCCCGTCCGGCTGTGGCAAGTCAACGGTGACCCGGCTTGTCGCTGGCCTGTTGAAGCCGGATGAAGGCACCGTCTGGCTGCAGGGCAAGCAGGTCACCTCGCCGCGCGCCACGGTCGGCATGGCCTTTCAGAACCCGGTGCTCCTCGAATGGCGCAGCATCCTCAAGAATGTGATGCTGCCACTTGAAATCGTTCCGAATGATCTCAGCTCCTCGGCGCGTGAAGCCCGCGCCCGCGACCTTCTGAAACTTGTCGGCCTTGCCGGTTTCGAGGACAAGCGACCATCCGAACTGTCAGGCGGCATGCGCCAGCGGGCCTCGCTGTGCCGCGCCCTGGTCCACCGGCCGGAAGTGCTGATTCTTGACGAGCCGTTTGGTGCGCTCGACGCCTTTACCCGCGAGGATCTGTGGCTGACCATGCACCGGCTTCGCGAGGAGGAGCCCTTTACAGGGGTGCTGATCACGCATGACCTTCGCGAGGCGATCTTTCTTGCCGATGAGGTGATCGTGATGTCGGGCCGCCCGGCAACGGTCCAGTACAGCCAGACCCTGCCGCAACGCGGGCCACGAAGCCTCGACCAGCTTTACACACCCGAGGCCACCGACATGCTGAACATCCTTCGCGAGCAGATCAAGATCGCCCGTCAGGGAGAGGAGCCAGGCGCATGAGACAGGTCTTTGTTCCGATCCTTGCCATCATCATCTTCCTGCTGTTCTGGGAAGCGCTTGTCTGGGTGAATGACTGGCCGAACTACAAGATGGCCTCGCCAAGCGATCTGTGGCCTGCCTTCTGGCGCTTCAAGGGACTGTTCCTGTCCTTTGGCTGGGAGACTTTGTGGCGCACCGTGGTCGGATTGCTGATTGCCATCGTTGTCGGGGTGCTTCTTGGCATGGTGATGGGCTTCTCGAAAGTGATGCGTGAAGGCCTGTACCCGCTTCTTGTCGGGTTCAATGCCATCCCCAAGGCCACCGTGGTGCCGATCGTCGCGCTGATGTTTGTCGGCCAGCACGACCTGAACACGGTGCTGATCGCCTTCATGATCTCCTTCTTCCCGATTGCCGTGTCGGTTTCGATCGGCCTGTCGACGCTGGAGCCGGAATATCGCGATATCCTGCGCTCGCTTGGCGCGTCGCAGCTGACGATTTTCTGGAAGATCGCCCTGCCGAAGACCCTTCCGGAATTTTTCGGGGCGCTGAAAGTGGCGGTGACGCTGGCCTTCATCGGCACCAACCTGATGGAGATCGTCTCGCCACACGGGCGGGGGCTTGGCGCGCTGTTTGACAGCGGCAAGACCAATTCCGACTATCCGCTGATGTTTGCCGTACTGATCGCGCTGGCGGTCCTTGGCATCGCGCTCTACTACGTCGTTGTGATCCTCGAGAAGATGTTTGCCGGCTGGGCCGAGCGCGCGCCAGAATAGGCGCGTGACCGGCTGGCGACGCGCCTAGCTCTTCGCAGCAATCGCCTTCTTCGGGTCGTAGAACGGTTTCGGCACAATGCGGCATGCCACCGGCCCGGTGTCGGTGGTGACCACCGCTTCGGTGCCGATCCCGGCATGGTTGCGCGCTACAAGTGCCAGCGCGATGTTCTTCTCAAGCCGCGGTGAGTGCACGGCGGAGGTCACATAGCCGACGGTGGCACCGTCAATGCTGATCGGCCAGTTTTCATCATTCGATCCGGTCAGCGGCGGACCGTCGAATTCGATCCCGACCTGAAACTGTGTGACACCGGTATCCCTGATCCGTGTCAGTGCCGCCTTGCTGACGAAATCGGCCTCCATGTCGAGATCGACAAGCCGGTCCATGCCAAGCTCGAACGGGTTGTTCGCCAGCGTCATATCGGCGTGATAGGACAGCATCGCTGCTTCGATGCGGCGGATGCTGGAGGTGTGGCCGGGGTGAAGCCCCATCGGTCCGCCAATCTCCATCAGATAGTCCCACAGCAGGTCACCCTTCGACCCGTCGCGGAGGAAGATTTCGTAGCCAAGCTCGCTTGACCAGCCGGTCCGCGAAATCACCAGAGGCACGCCGTTCCAGTCATATTCCATGAAGCGGTAATATTTCAGGTCTGCCGGCGCGTCCCCGAAGGCGGCGCGCAGGATATCGCGCGAGTGCGGCCCCTGTAGCTGAAGCGGCGAGACATCAGGCTCGCGCACCTCGACATCCATGCCGGCGGTGGCAGCCACGCCGCGTGCCCAGAGCAGAACATCGCTGTCGGCGATCGACAGCCAGAAATGGTTCTCGCCAAGTTTCAGCAGGATCGGGTCATTGATGATGCCGCCATCCTGGTCGGTGATCAGAACATATTTGCACTGCCCGACCTCGCAGCTGGACAGATCGCGGCAGCTCAGGAACTGGGTGAACCGCGCCGCATCCGGGCCGGTGATCTCGACCTGACGTTCTACCGCCACATCACAGAGGATGGCCTCGTTCACCAGGTTCCAGAAATTCTGCACCGGATCGCCGAAATCGCGCGGAATATACATGTGGTTATAGACCGAGAACCCCTGTGCGCCCCAGCGCAACGCGGCATCCGAAAAAGGGGATTTGCGCACCTGTGTGCCAAAGCTGAATTGACGAAAGTCTTCGGTGCTGGGAGACGCCATGGGAACATATATCCGTTAGGTAACAGGTGAAGGCTGCACCAGTAGATAGGGCAACGCACGCACATTGCAAGCTGAAGGTGGTGATCACGCCGCCCCCTAGGCCAGCCTGTCGATTCATGCCAAGCTGGACGCCTGTTACGGCATGTTGGGGGTAGGGTCATGACGAACGCCACTGGAGATCCGCTTCTGGACGGATTCGATCTTGGACCGGTCAGGCTGAAGAACCGGATCTTCAGCTCCGGTCACGCGCTGAGCCATGCCCAGGGCGGCGCACCGACAGACACCACTCTGCGCTATCAGATGGAAAAGGCGAAGGGCGGCATTGGCCTGTCCTTTGTTGGCGGCTCTGGCACGGTATCGGCTGATACCGCGCCGGTTTTTGACCAGCTGATCATCAATCACGAGATCATTCCTTTTTTTGCCGAGCTGTCGGATTTCTATCACCGGCATGGGGCGGCGCTGATGACGCAGATTACCCATCTTGGCCGCCGTACCAATGCCACCGCCGGCGACTGGCTGCCGATCATCGCCCCGTCGGCCAACCGCGAAGTGCTGCATCGCGGCTTTCCGCGCGAAATGGATGAAGCCGACATTCTGCGGATCGTTGATGACTTCGCCAGCGCTGCCGCAATCTGCAAGGAAGGCGGTCTCGACGGGCTGGAGATCATCGCCTCCGGTCATCTGATGGACCAGTTCTGGTCACCGGTGACGAACCAGCGCAGCGACAGCTATGGCGGATCACTGGACAACAGGATGCGATTCAGCCGCATGGTCTTTGCGGCGATGCGTGAGGCGGTCGGTCCGGGCTTTGCGCTTGGTGTCAGGATGACCATGACCGAGCAGGACCACGACATGTCCGGCCTGTCGGAAGCGGACAATATCGAGATTGCCACGCGACTTCGCGATGACGGCAGCATCGATTTTCTCAATCTTGTCGCCGGCCGCATCGACAGTCTGCCGCGGCTGACAAATTACATGCCCGGGATGGCGGCGCCGCTGTCACCGTTTCTGGAACAGGCAGGACGGTTCAAGCAGCAGGTCGGGCTGCCGGTGCTTCACGCCACCCGGATCAATGACCTTGCGACCGCCAGATATGCCATCCGCGAGGAGATCGTGGATCTTGTCGGGATGACCCGTGGTCATATCGCCGACCCCTATATTGTCGCCAAGCTGGAGCGCGGTGAAGAGGACCGGATCCGCAGCTGTGTCGGTGCCACCTATTGTTCGAACTTCCGCTACTGCATCCAGAACCCGGCGACAGCGCGCGAAGCGCAGCTGCCCCATGTGATCACCCCGGGCGATGACGCGCCGAAGAAGATCGTCGTGGTCGGTGGCGGACCTGCCGGTATGGAGGCTGCCCGCATCTGTGCCGAACGCGGTCATGATGTTGTGCTGTTCGAAGCGGCGAACAGGCTTGGCGGGCAGGTCCGTCTTGCCGGAAAGCCCGGCTGGCGGCGCGATCTTCTTGGCATCATCGACTGGCTGGAACGCGAATGTGCGCATCTCGGGGTCGATGTCAGGCTGAACAGCTACGCTGATCAGGCGACCGTTCGCGCAGAAACGCCGGATGTGGTGTTCATTGCCACCGGCGGACTGCCACATACCGACTGGGTTGACGGAGATGCCAATCTGCTGAGCAGCTGGGACGTGCTGTCAGGCATGGCGTCACTGGATGGTGACGTTCTTGTGCATGACCAGACCGGCCGCAATGTTGCTCTGGCCACCGCCGACCATCTCTCCGAACATGGCGCTTCTGTCACATTGAACACCCAGGACGCGGCGATCGGCATGGAAGCCATGCGGCTCGAGATCAGCCCGTTCATGAAGCGCTTCTATGAGCGCGGGGTGGCGATGCAGACCGATCACGAGATCATCTCGGCACAGGCGGCGGACAACAAGATCGAGGTCACGTTCCGCAACATGCATACAGCGAAGCTGACAACGCGCAATTTCGACCATGTTGTTGTCGAGGCCGGCACCCTGCCGAATGACGAGCTGTTCTATGCGCTGAATGAGGACGCCGCCAATCGCGGGGTGATCGATCTGGAGGCGATGCGCGACGGTCGCCCGCAACCTGTCACTGACGAGGATGGATACCGGCTTTACCGGATCGGCGATGTCGCCGGAAGCCGCGATATCCATTGCGCAATCCTTGATGCGCTGCGGCTGTGCGCCGGCATGTAAGGCCAATTACCTCGCCACCGGAACCGGTCACAGGGTCTCTTCGGTGAGCAGGATCGTCGGTGGATCGGTGACCGATGCAAAGGGCCGCCTGCCGGCATGGACAAAGTCCGACGGCACGATTGTGGCGCAGGTCCGGTGACCAAGTTTTGCCACGACCACATGCTGCGTTGCGGCAGTTGTCAGCTCGCCAATGATATATTTGTAGCCGGCTGATCTGGCCCTGCTGCTGATCTCGCGGCGCAATGTCTGATAAATGCCAAGCCCGGTGTGCGAGGGTACCACCGCCGCCATATCGACAAGCAGCGCCTCACCTGTCTTCAGGTCCCGGTCCTGCAGATAATCGGCCTCCAGAGTTTCGAACAGCGCGGTGACCGGATCATAGACCTGCTGAAAGGGAAGGTGCCCGGCAAATCGCTGTTTCCGGAAATCCCGCACAATGAGAACCCCGACAAGGTCGCCGGTCCCTGCCTGCGTTGCCGCCAGCGACAGACCGTCATTCACATCGTCGAAGAAGGTGGGACGGAGATAGGCCCGGTAGTCATCCAGCCTGGCATCAAGGGCAATATGAAGGGCGCTCTGGGTTGCGAAATTCCAGCTTGCCAGGTCAAACGCCGCCTCGGCAAGCGATGCGTCCAGTGGTTGGATTTCGATATCTGTCATCAGCAAGGTGCCCTTTGCATCACCCAAGCGCCTGAGACGCCAAAGCAAAGATGTTTGGGGCCTGGATCATCGGCGCGCCCGCCTGCCCGCGAACAGGAACGAATCCCTTCTGCATCAGATGACCATTTCCGGTTTCGGGCAATCCGCATGCGTCAAGCCACGGGCCAATCCCTGTCGCGGTGCGGGTATCAACCCGCAGGAACTGCCCGGCATGGCCGGACATCACCATCGAAATCAGATCCTGCGTCCCTGCGGTTGATTCACACCACGGCCCGATCTCATTCACGCAGCATGGCTTTCGGCAATGACTCGTAATCATCGCGGACATCCGAAAGGAAGGGGTAGCTCGACCGCGCGTGATCAAGAACAGAGCGTGACAGGGTCCAGCGGGCAAATTCCTCGCCGGTCGAGAGCTGCCGCAGGGGCACCGTCTCATCCATCCAGGGTTCGATCAGCATGGAGTCCCCGAAATCGTCACCAGCGCGATTCACGCTGACAAAATAGACCTGGTTTTCAATCGCGCGGGTGGTGGCAAAGGCCTGCCATGTATGAAAGGTTTCGTCACGGCAGAAGGCCGTGGGATGCAGAATCACATCAACACCATGCCGGCGCGCCAGCACGCGTGACAGTTCCGGAATCCGGATGTCGTAGCAGATGATGGTACCGAAGGTGAACCCCCCGATCTCGAACACGAGAAGCCTGTCACCACGGACGAAATAATCCTTCTCGGTGGACTCTCCGAACTGCGCGATATGAAGCTTGTCATAATGGGCGGCAAGCTTGCCATCGGCCGCGATCAGGGCCTGGGTGATGAAGCTGTCTGTCCCAGCATCTTTCCCGGGTTCCTGACGCGCCATGCCGGCAAGAATGGCAACACCGTTTGTTTGCGCCACTTTGCGAAGGCTCTCGATTGTCGGGCTGGCCTCCAGTGGCTCAGCCAGATCACTGAGCCTGTCAAAACAGGAGCGTGAATAGTCGAGAGAGCCAAGCTCGGGAAGCACAACAAGATCGACAGGCCCGTTGCTTGCCAGTTCAAAGTCTATGGCACGTGCCACCCTGTCCATATGCGCGGTCCGCTCGGCGCCGCGCGTCATCGCAGGCACATCGATCTGGCACGCCAGAATCGTCACGCTGTCTGTCAAACCCGGGCCCCTTCCCTGACGTTCATGCCAGCCACCTGTAGCGCAGGTGAATTGACCTGCGGAAGGCCAGGCCCTAGGAGGCCGCCTTCACCCCGGCTTCAATGGCGCTGAGGACGGTATCGATGTCCGCCTCATCAATGATCAGCGACGGCGAGATGATCATGTTCGGGCCCGACACCCGGATCAGCGCACCAGCCTCATAGGCAGTTTTCTGCACCTTTATCGCCAGCTTGCCATCGACCGGCGCCTTGGTGTCGCGGTCGGAGACAAGTTCCATCGCCGCCATCAGCCCATGTCCGCCACGCACATCACCGATCATCTCATACTGATCAGCAAGCGCCCGCATCCCGTCAAACAGCTGTGTGCCGCGGGCGGCAGCGTTGCCGACAACATCAAGGCGGCGTGTTTCGGCCAGCGCGGCAAGGGCTGCCGCCGCGCCGACAGGGTGCCCTGAATAGGTATAGCCGTGACCAATGGCGGCGGTGCCGGAACTGTCGGCCTCGAACGCATCGGCGATACGATCATTGATCATCGTGGCACCAAGCGGGAAATAGCCGCTGGTGATGGCCTTGGCGATGCACATCATATCAGGCTGAACCCCCCAGAGGCGCGACCCGCTCCAGGCGCCGGTGCGCCCAAAGCCGGTAATGACCTCGTCCGCGATCAGCAGAATGCCATGCCGGTCGCAGACCTCACGCACCATCGGCATGAAGCTCTCATGCGGCGGAATCACACCACCTGCGCCTAGGATCGGCTCCATGATGAAAGCAGCAATGGTGCCGGGGCCCTGAAAGCGAATCTCGTCCTCGAGCGCGGCGATACAGGATTTTGCCAGCTGCGCCGGATCTGTCTGATTGAACGGGTTGCGATAGGTATAGGGTGCCGGAATATGGAAACAGCCTGCCAGAAGCGGTTCGTACTGGGTCCGGAAATTGGCGTTGCCATTGACGCTGGCTCCGCCGAAATGGGTGCCGTGGTACCCTTTCTTGAGGCTCAGGAACTTGGTCCGTGAAGGTTCGCCATTCACCTTGTGGTACTGGCGCGCAAGACGAAGCGCGGTTTCCACTGAATCCGACCCACCAGAGGTGAAGAAGGCGCGCGCCATGCCGTCAGGCGCGAAGAAATCAACCACCTCATGCGCCAGCCGGATGACCTTGTCGTTGGACACCCCGCGGAAGATATTGGCGTAGGGAAGCTCGGCAAGCTGATCGGCGATGGCCTGTTTCACCGGCTCACAGGAATAGCCAAGATTGACATTCCACAGACCGCCAACAGCGTCGATCACCTCATGGCCGTCGATATCAGTGACCCGCACACCATGGCCTGACTTCAGGATCACCGGAAGATTGGCCTGGCTTTCGGCGGGATGAGCCATCGGGTGCCAGACCTGACGCGCATTCATCTCGCGCAGGAAATTGTCATCAAAACTGTTGCTCTCGGGCATTTCTTTGCGTCCCCTGATCATGGTCTGTGATGACCATAGCGCAGTTTGCCGTGTCATCCACCTTACGCTTTACCACAAAAGCGTCACGCCATCGCCCCCCGCAGGATGGTCAGATAGTCGCTTGCGTCAGCTGACCTCGGATTGGTTGCTGACAGATGGTCTTTGGCGGCCTTCTCGGCGATCGCAGGCAGAAGCGCCTCGTCGACACCGAGCGCCGACAGGCCGGTCGGCAGACCGATATCTGCAACAAACCGGGTCATCCAGTCATCAAGCTCCACACCCGCCGGCACCTTCATTGCGTCTGCAAGGTCGCCATAGGCAGCGTCGGCGTAACCTTTGTTGAAGCGCAGGATATGCGGCAGCAGAATGCCGATCAGCGTGCCATGGTGAAGATGAAGCTCGCCAAGCGGTGTTGCCATCGCATGCGCACCGCCAAGTGCCTTTTGCAGGCACATGCCGCCCATCAATGACGCCATCATCATTTCCCATCGCGCGGTGCGGTCAGCGCCATTTTCCACAGCGACAGGAAGCCATCTGGCCGCCCGGCGAACAGCCTCAAGCCCGATGGCGGCGGCAGGCGGGTTGTCCAAGCTGCTGCAGCAGGTCTCGACACCATGGCTGAGAGCATCGATGCCAGTGGCGGCGGTGAGGCGCGGCGGCAGTGAATGCGTCAGTTCCGGATCGCAGATCACAAGATCAGCCACCATGTTCAAATTCACGGCGACCATCTTGCTGGCATCCAGAAGGCTCATGACGCACGCGCGGCCAACCTCTGCCCCGGTGCCAGCCGCGGTCGGAATGGCAATCTGCGGTGAAACCTTGCCGATCTTCGCCGACCCGCCGGTCTTGACGTTATAATTTGCCAGACTGCCACCATGGCTTGTCAGCAACGCCACCGCCTTTGCCAGATCGATGGGCGAGCCGCCGCCAAGGGCAATCACCCCATCACACCCCTTGTCATTCCAGATGTCGAGGCAGTCCAGAAGCGACTGTTCGGTGGGGTTCTCGGTGGTGCCGTCATAGACAATGGGGCGCGATGGCGCGGCAGCATCAAGGGCGCGCTGCAGGATGCCGGCATCGGCAATGCCGCGGTCGGTGACAAGAAGCGGGCGCTTCACCCCCATTTTTTCGATTTCTGAACCAAGAGCCGCAATGGCCCCAAAATCGAATTCGATGCGGGTGAGATAGTTGATCGTCGGCATCAGCTCTCAGCTTCGAGATAGATATGTTTGGTCTCGAGGAAATCATTCATCGCCTCGACGCCGTGAAGCCTGCCAATCCCGCTTTCGCGATAGCCGCCTGTCTCGACTTCAGCAAGAAGGCGGTTGTGGCAGTTCATCCAGACAGTGCCGAATTTCAGCTTTCGACTCATCCGCATGGAGCGGTTGAGATCGGAGGTATAGACGGATGCCGCCAGCCCGTAGCGGGTGGCGTTCGCCATGGCAAGCGCCTCAGCTTCATCGCCAAACCGTTCCAGCGACACAATCGGGCCGAACAATTCGTCCTGCACCAGATCATGCTGCACATCGTCGATCTCGAACATTGATGGTGTGATGAAATACCCGGTAGCAAGCTCGCCTTCCCCAACGCCACCATGAACCACCATATTCGCCTCACTGGCGGCACGGTCGATGATGCCGACAAGACGCTGCTGGTTGGCACGATCAATGATCGGGCCGAGCTCAGTGCCGGCGGCGCTGGCGTCACCGGTCTTCACTGCGGCGAAGGCGTCTGCCAGACGGGCCTTCATGGTATCATAGACACTGTCATGAACCAGGATGCGGCTGATACATGTACACATCTGGCCATTCAGCGCCAGCACAGCTCGGCGGATTTCAGCCACCGATTTGTCGAGGTCGGCGTCACCAAAGACAAGCGCGGGTGCCTTGCCGCCAAGCTCCAGCGAGACATGCTTTATCGTATCGGCGGCGTTCGCCATGATGATCTTGCCGGTCCGCGAGGAGCCGGTGAAGGAAATGACATCGATCTGCGGATGCGAGGACAGGACGCCTCCCACCTCGGTGCCAAATTCATTCACCGAATTGACAATTCCTGCCGGAAATGACGGCGCGTCGTGGAAACAGGCCATGACAGCGGCGTTTGTCAGCGGTGTATGTGGAGCTGGCTTGATCACCACCGAACACCCCGCCGCCAGCGCCGGTGCCACCGAGCGCACAAGAAGCGTCACCGGTGCGTTCCACGGCACAATCACCGAGACAACGCCAGATGGTTCGCGCGTCATCAGGCTGAGCTTGCCAGCCCCGCTTTCAAAGGTGCGCCCGAAGACATTGCGGGCAACGCCGGCATAATATCGTGCCTCGCCATAGCCGGC
>NTKV01000073.1 GCA_002457745.1 SAR116 cluster bacterium MED-G06
CCAGCGCGGTGAGTACCAGAATGGCAGCAAGGTACCAGCGAAGCGCTGGCTGTCTGCCTTTGTTGTGGGACGCTTGGGCAATCAGAATGTTGGCAATCGTTACGGTCATAAGCTGTCTCCTTACGCTGGGCCGGCGCTGGACCGGCAATCACAGGAGAAGGTTAGGCTGCAGATGGTAAACAAATGGTTAACAACTAAATTAATAACTCTGTGCTCACGCATTCGTGAAAACCGGCCATGGATCGTCCTTTCGGCCGCTGACGCGGTGGTGGATTGGCTTGACAGAGTAGGGGCTTTCGCCTACACAACCGCTTCGGTTTTGCTGCGCGCTGTTCAGGCGACCAAGACCTGCCGGTTCCGGACACATACACGTCGAGACGAGAGAGAAGAGCGATGGCCGTTCCAAAGTCCAAGATCACGCGCTCCAAGCGCAACATGCGTCGGGCGCACGATGCCCTCAAGGGCGAAGCCTATGTGGAAGACAAGACCACCGGCGAACTGCACCGTCCGCATCATATCGACCTGAAAACCGGTATGTATCGTGGCCGCCAGGTCATGAAGGTCAAAGAGCGCTTCTAGCGTCTCTGGGACGGCTGCGTGCCACCGCTGCAGCCGACACCGTATTTTATGACCCACAGCACAGCCAAATTCAGCATCGGCGAGATCGTCCGGCACCGCCTCTATCCGTTTCGCGGTGTGGTGGTCGATGTCGATCCTGAGTTCGACAATACCGACGAATGGTATGAGTCGATTCCGCCCGAGGTGCGCCCGCACAAGGAACAGCCGTTTTACCATCTTCTCGCGGAAAATGCCGACAGCTACTACACCGCCTATGTCAGCCAGCAGAATCTGGTGGGTGACGGCGAGAACGGCCCGGTCGGTCATCCCGATATCGAAGAGCTGTTCGACGGGATCAATGGCGAGCGATACAAGCTGCGCCGCGAAGCCTGCAACTAGCCTTTTCTGGCACGCCCCCGGGGGCTTCAGGCCACCCTGCGACATAGCATCTCATAGCCCGGTTCCCGCCGGGTTTCGTCGGCTTTCCACCTTGCAATCATTTCAGGTTTTCCCTACCTCTTCCTAATCAGGACCAAAATGGTCTTGATTTTGATAATCATTCGCAAAACCGGCTGTGAGGCTGGCGACGCGAAGGCAGTGGGATCCAATGCTTCGGCTCAACAGAATGACAGATTATGCCATTGTCGTGCTTGGTGCGCTTGCGCACAGGCAGGGTGAGGTGCTTGCGACGGCGCAGATCGCATCGCTGACTGGTCTGTCGCAGCCGACTGTTGCCAAGGTGGCGAAACGACTCCAGGCCTGTGATCTGCTGGAGACGCGTCGCGGCGTCAATGGCGGCTATCAGCTGATGGGTGATCCGGCGACCATGTCGCTGGCCTCCATCATCGAGGCTGTGGAAGGACCGATCGCTGTGAATGGCTGTGTGGATGGCGCGCAGGATCCCTGTGCCGTCAGCAACTGCTGTTTTATGAGCAACCAGTGGAACAAGGTGAATGGAACGGTGCGTGCCGCGCTGGATTCGGTGTCGCTTGCCGAGCTGATCGACCCGTCGCAACTGTTCGCCACGACGACCTCTGCTGATATTCCCCATCACCCTGCTGGCACCTGACAGCCAGCGCAATCTGACCGGAACGAGGAAGACAAGATATGGCAGCCACCACCGAGACCATTGCCCAGGTCGAACAGGCTACCGGCAAGTACAAATATGGATTTGTCACCGATATTGAATCCGACAAGGCGCCAAAAGGCCTGAACGAGGATATCGTCCGCTTCATCTCGGCGAAGAAGGAAGAGCCGGAATGGATGCTGGAATGGCGGCTGAAGGCGTTCCGGCGCTGGCTGACAATGACAGCGCCTGACTGGGCAAAGCTCGACATCCCGCCGATCGACTATCAGGACAGCTACTATTACTCCGCGCCGAAACAGGCGGAGAAGCTGAAGTCTCTGGACGAGGTGGATCCGGAGCTTCTGGCCACTTACGAGAAGCTTGGTATCCCGCTGAATGAGCAGAAGATGCTGGCCAATGTCGCGGTCGACGCGGTGTTCGATTCCGTGTCTGTTGCCACCACCTTCCGCGAGGAGCTGTCGAAGGCGGGGGTGATCTTCTGCCCGATTTCCGAGGCCATCCGCGACTATCCGGAGCTGGTGCAGCGCTATATGGGGTCGGTGATTCCGGTTGGTGACAACTACTTTGCGGCGCTGAATTCAGCGGTCTTCACCGACGGATCCTTCGTCTACATCCCCAAGGGCGTCCGCTGCCCGATGGAACTGTCCACCTATTTCCGCATCAATGAGCAGAACACCGGCCAGTTCGAGCGCACCCTGATCATCGCCGAGGACGAGTCCTACGTCAGCTATCTGGAAGGATGCACCGCCCCGCAGCGTGACGAGAACCAGCTTCATGCCGCTGTCGTCGAGCTTGTGGCCATGACCGACGCCGAAATCAAATATTCGACCGTTCAGAACTGGTATCCGGGCGACGAGAACGGCAAGGGCGGTATCTATAATTTCGTCACCAAGCGCGGTGTCTGCCGGGGTGACCGCTCGAAGATTTCCTGGACCCAGGTCGAGACCGGGTCGGCGATCACCTGGAAATATCCGTCCTGCGTCCTTCGTGGCAAGGACAGCGTTGGCGAATTCTATTCGGTGGCGCTGACCAACAACATGCAGCAGGCAGATACCGGCACGAAGATGATCCATATCGGCGAGGGAAGCCGGTCGACGATCATCTCCAAGGGTATTTCCGCTGGCAAGTCGCAGAACTGCTATCGCGGCCTCGTCCATATGCACCCAACCGCCGAGAATGCGCGTAATTTCACCCAGTGTGATTCGCTGTTGGTCGGTGACAAATGCGGGGCACATACCGTGCCCTACATTGTATCGCGCAACCCCAGCGCGAAGATTGAACATGAAGCCACGACATCGCGGATTTCCGAGGACCAGCTGTTCTACTGCCTGCAGCGCGGCATCGGTGAGGAGGATGCGGTGTCGCTGATTGTCAACGGCTTCTGCAAGGAAGTGATGAAAGAACTGCCAATGGAATTCGCCGTCGAGGCCCAAAAACTCATTGGCATCAGCCTCGAGGGATCGGTCGGCTAGTCCCGGCCATCAAGGAGATATAACAGATAATGACTGCGTTACTCGAAATCCGCGATCTTCATGCGAGTGTCGGCGACAAGCCGATCCTGAAGGGGATCAATCTCACCATCAATACCGGCGAGGTGCATGCCATCATGGGGCCGAACGGCTCCGGCAAGAGCACCATGTCCTATGTGCTGGCCGGTCGCGACGGCTACAAGGTCACGGGCGGCGATATTCTGATGAAGGGTGAATCGCTTCTGGAGATGGAGCCTGACGAGCGTGCACGTGCCGGCATGTTCCTGGCGTTCCAGTATCCGGTCGAGCTTCCCGGCGTTGGCGGGATGAGCTTCCTGCGTGCCGCGGTGAATGCCCGCCGCGTCGAAGCCGGCGAAGAAGAGATCGACCAGCTTGGCTTTGTGAAGATCGTCCGCGAGAAGGCGAAACTCCTCGGGATCAGTGACGACATGCTGAAGCGGGCTGTGAATGTCGGCTTTTCCGGTGGCGAGAAGAAGCGGTACGAGATTCTGCAGATGGCGCTTCTTGAGCCAAGCATGGCCGTGCTTGACGAGACTGATTCCGGTCTCGATGTCGATGCGCTGCGGATTGTCTCGGAAGGCGTCAACCTTCTTCGTGATCCGGGCCGCGCCATGCTGGTGATTACCCATTACCAGCGTCTGTTGAATCATATCGTGCCTGATCAGGTGCATATCCTGGCTGGCGGCAAGATCCGCAAGTCGGGTGGCAAGGAACTGGCACTTGAAGTGGAGGAATCCGGATATGCCGGGATCGATGATGCTGCCTGATCTGAGCGCGGTGACACCCGAAGGCGGCGTTCGCGCCGCCGCCCTCGCCCGCTGGCAGGAGCAGGGCTGGCCCGGACACCGGGCGGAAGCCTGGCGCTATACGCGGCTGGACCGGCTTGACGACCTTGATCTGGCACCTGTGACCGGTCTTGCCGGAACGGCCAGTGGCCCGGCAGATGATGCTGCACGCGGGATTGGCGCGCATGTCCTCCGGTTCGTGAATGGCGTGTTCGATCCTGCTGGCCTGTCAGACCTCCCCGAGGGCATGACCATTGTCGATCTCGGCTCTGACGAGGCGGCCCTGTCCCGTCTTGCGGATCTGGCACCGGCCGGCCATCCGGTCAGCGACCTGTCGCTGGCGGTGATGAGCGGCGGGATCCTGATCGATATCACCGGCGCGGTGGACGCGCCACTGATGGTGATCTTCGAAGGTGATGATTCCAAGGCTTCGGCGCATCCGGCGATGCTTGTCAGGCTTGCCGAAGGTGCCAGCCTGCAGCTTGCCGAATGGCACCAGTCCTCTGTCGGGCTTGCGGCGCCGCTGATCGGCTATGATATCGGTGCCGGTGCCCGTCTCGAACAGGTGAAGGTTCAGGCCGAAGGCGCGGAGGTGGCCCATCTTGCGGCCACCGGCGTGGCCCTGTCCGACGGGGCGTCTGTTGCCGGGTTCAGCCTGAGCACTGGGGCCGCGCTGGCGCGGCTCGAAACGCATGTCACAATGCAGGGTGAAGGCGCTGATTGCCAGCTGTCCGCCATCTATATGGGCCGCGGCACACAGCATCAGGACATCACCACCTATATGGACCACGCTGTTGCCAACTGCACATCGAACCAGATTATCCGCGGTGTGCTGGATGACTCCGCGCGCGGCGTCTATCAGGGGCGTGTCCATGTTGCGCCGGATGCCCAGAAGACCGATGGCCAGCAGATGTCACGCGCGCTGCTGTTGTCACGAAAGGCGGAGGCTGACGCCAAGCCCGAGCTCGAAATCTACGCTGATGACGTGGTCTGTGCGCATGGTGCCACCGTCGGCGAACTTGACGCGACACAGATGTTCTATCTGACAAGCCGCGGCATTCCCGAGACGATTGCCCGTGCCATGCTGATTGAAGCCTTCCTGATCGACACCATCGAGACGATCGAGAACGCAACGCTTGCCGGGCTGCTGCGCCCGGTGGCAGAGGCCTGGCTTGCCGGCAGTGAGGGGGCGTAATGGACGGAGTTCGCCGCGAATTCGACCTTGATGCCATCCGCGCGGATTTCCCGATCCTGTCGCGCGAGGTGCATGGCAAGCCGCTGGTCTATCTGGACAGTGCGGCGTCTGCACAGAAGCCGACACAGGTTCTGGATGCGATGATGTCGGCCTATCAGGATACCTATGCCAATGTGCACCGGGGGCTGCATTTCCTGTCCGAGGCCTCGACCGACCTCTATGAGGCGGTGCGCGGCAAGGTTGCCGGCTTTATCGGTGCGGCATCGGGTGACGAGATCGTCCTGACGTCGGGCGCGACCATGTCGCTGAACCTGATTGCCCGCTGCTGGGCCGAACCACGGCTTCAGCCGGGTGACGAAATCCTGATCAGCATCGCCGAGCATCACGCCAATATCGTGCCCTGGCAGATGGTTGCCGAAAAGACTGGAGCACGGGTGCGGGCCTTCACGCTGGAAGATGACGGTGCCTTCTCGATGGCGCGGTTGAAGGCCGAGATGTCGGAGAAGACCCGCATCATTGCCATTCCGCATGTCTCCAACGTTCTTGGCACGGTCTTTCCGGTCGCCGAGATTGCAGCGCTCGCGCATGACGCCGGCGCGCTGATGGTGGTGGATGGCTGTCAGGGTGTTGTCCATATGCCTGTGGACGTCACGGCCCTTGGCGCGGATTTCTATGTGTTTTCGGCGCATAAGCTCTATGGCCCGAACGGGGTCGGCGTGTTGTGGGGGCGGGGCGAGATCCTGGCGGATATGCCGCCTTTCCTTGGCGGCGGCGACATGATCGACCGGGTAACCATCGAAACATCCACCTATGCCGAGCCGCCTGTCCGCTTTGAGGCCGGCACACCGGCCATTGCCGAGACCATCGCCCTTGGCGCGGCAGTCGATTATGTCCAGTCAATCGGCATGGAAGCCATCCGCGCGCATGAGCAGCAGGTTCTGAATTATGCGCATCAGCGCCTGTCGGCTGTCGAAGGGCTGAACCTGATCGGCACCGCCCCCGGCAAGTCGGGTGTTGTGTCCTTCACCATGGATTGCGCCCATCCGCATGATATTTCGACGATCATCGACCATGATGGTGTCGCCATTCGTGCCGGTCATCATTGTGCGCAGCCGCTGATGGACCATCTGGATCTTCCGTCGACGGCGCGGGCCTCGGTTGGCGTCTACACAAGGGCAGAGGATTTTGACAAGCTGGCCACCGCGCTTGAAAAGGTGCGGCGGATTTTCGGATAGCAGCATGAGCGAACAGGACTACAACCCCTATCTTCCGGGCGGTCCGGGAAGCAGGCTCGGTGGCCCGGCCGGGCCGGATGGTCCGGGGCTGGCTGATTTCCTGCCAGATGTGTCCAGCGGTTTTACGGCCACAGCCGGCGTGTCGCTGGACGCGGCAGCTGGCGCGGCAGACGATGCTGTGGTCGAGGCCGCGCTGAAGACGGTTCATGACCCGGAAATCCCGGTGAATATCTTCGATCTTGGCCTGATCTACAGTGTTGCGTGCAAGCCGGATGGGGATGTCTATATCACCATGTCACTGACAGCCCCCGGCTGTCCGGTTGCCGGCGAGATGCCCGGGCAGGTCGCCGAGGCAGTTGCCGCCGCCGATGGTGTTGGCGCAGTGACGGTGGAGCTGGTATGGGAGCCTGCCTGGTCGCCGGAGCGTATGAGCGAGGATGCAAAGCTGGCACTCGATCTTGGTTTCTGATATTTCTAGAGGATTAGGAGAACATCGCGCATGTTTGAACCCGGTAAACCGATTGTCACATTGACCGACGCCGCCGCAACGCAGGCGAGGGGCCTTGTCGAGGCCGCCGAGTCTGACATCATCGGCCTTCGCATCGGGATCAAGACGGCTGGATGCTCGGGCCTGCAATATGATGTGCAATATGCCACCGAGGCGAAGCCCTTTGAGGACAAGGTCGAGGAAAAGGGTGTGACGCTCCTGATCGACCCGTCAGCCGTGATGTTCCTGATCGGCTCGGAAATGGACTGGGAAGAGACGAAGTTCGCCTCGCGCTTCGTGTTCAACAATCCGAACGAGGCTGCGCGCTGCGGGTGCGGCGAGAGTTTTACCGTCGCAGCCGAGACCTGATCGCCGGCAGCGGCTGATCCGGCGGAAAACCAGATGGCGAAATCCGGACTGAACAAGACCTTTGCGCTTCTTGGCGATTTATGGGGCTATACAGCGCCGCGCGGTGACTGGCGTGTGCGCGGCCGCATCGCCGCCGCCTTCAGCGCGCTGGTAGCGGCGCGTGGCTCCAACATCATCACCCCGCTTCTGTATGGCGCGGCTGTCGATCTGGTGAATCGCGAAGCCGGGTTCTCGCTCAATGTCCTTCTCATTCTGGTTGTCGGCTATGCGCTGGCACGGCTTGGCCAGCAGGTGTTCTCCGAGGCCAAGCAGTATCTGTTTGCCAAGGTGGCGCAGCGCGCTGTGCGCGGGGCCGCCATCCGCTGTTTCTCCTATCTACACCAGCTGTCGCTGCGCTTTCACCTTGAACGCCAGACCGGGGGGCTGACCCGCGCCATTGACCGCGGTGCGAAGGGGATCGAGTTTCTTCTCACCATCGTCTTCTTCGAGGTGTTGCCGCTGTTCGTCGAGGTGGTGATGGTCAGCATCATCCTGTGGCTGATGTTTGGCGGGTTCTATGCCGCCGTGACCATGCTGACCGTGGCGGCCTATGCCTATTTCACCATTCGCGTGACCGAGTGGCGGATCAAGTTCCGCCGCGAGATGAACGAGGCTGATGAACAGGCCGCGACCCGCGCCGTGGACTCCCTTCTGAATTACGAGACAGTCAAGTATTTCAACGCCGAGTCCAGCGAGTCCGACCGCTATGACGAAGCGCTGAAACGCTATGAAAAGATGGCGGTTCGCTCGCGTACCTCGCTGTCGATCGTGAATATCGGGCAGGGCACGATCATCGCCATCGGCATGATGCTGATGATGGGCATGGCTGGTCTGCATATTCAGGAAGGCAGGCTGACCGTCGGCGATTTCGTGGCGGTGAACACCTATCTTCTGCAGCTCTATGTGCCGCTGAACTTCCTTGGCTGGTTCTATCGCGAACTGCGGCAGGCGCTGGTGGACATGGAACGTATGTTCAGCTTCCTTGACGAGCCGATCGGGGTCAGCGACCGCGACGGCGCGCCGGACCTGCATATCGAGGGCGGAGCGATCAGTTTCGAGGATGTGCATTTTTCCTACAATGACCGGCCGATCCTGCGCGGGATCAGCTTCGATGTGCCAAAGGGCAAGCGGGTTGCCATTGTCGGGCCAAGCGGGTCAGGAAAGACCACCATCTCGCGGCTGCTGTTCCGGTTCTATGATCCGAAGACAGGCATTGTCCGGATCGATGGCCAGAACCTGACCGAGGTGACGCAATCCTCGGTGCGCTCCTCCATCGGCATGGTCCCGCAGGACACGGTGATGTTCAACGCCACCATTGGCTACAATATCGGCTATGGCCGCACAGACGCCACCCCGGACGAGATCGAGACCGCTTCGCGCATGGCAGCCATCGACGGCTTCATCGAGGCGTTGCCGGAACGATATGAGACAATGGTCGGTGAGCGCGGGCTGAAGCTGTCAGGCGGCGAGAAACAGCGGGTCGCCATCGCGCGTGCCATCCTGAAACAACCGAAGATCTTCCTGTTCGACGAGGCGACATCGGCCCTCGACAGCCGTACGGAAAAAGAAATACAGGCCTCGCTGAACGAGGTGTCGAGGGCACGGACGACGCTTGTCATCGCCCACCGCCTGTCCACCATCATCGACGCCGATGAAATTCTCGTGCTGAGCGAGGGCCGGATTGTCGAGCGGGGCGGCCATGTCCAGCTTCTCGAGATGGACGGTCTGTACAAGCAGATGTGGGACCGCCAATCAAAAGGCTTTGCCGATGGCGAGACAGCGGAAGTGGTTGCCCTGCCAGGTCAGCAGCCAGCTTCACAGCCGGCCGAATAGATGGGACCGACGGCTGATGCATTTCCGGCGGCCCATGCGGCGGGGCTGCCGATGCTTGGCGGCGAGGATCTGTATGTCACCTCTGCCGGATGGCGTGTCCGGGGACATTTCTGGAAATCGGATGGTGACGGCCTGCCGGTGATCGTCTGCCCGGGCTTCGGGGAATTCTGCGAGAAATACAGCCGGGCGGCGACGCATCTTCATGCCGGGGGGCACAGCGTCCTGATCATCGACTGGCCCGGGCAGGGCAGGTCTGGGACTCTGGCGACAAGCGACATGGGCATGCATATCGACAGCTTCGATCAGCATCTGGATGCGGCTGAGGCGCTGATGAATGCCGCCGGTCCGGGGTTGGGCAGAGTGGCGGTTCTCGGGCATTCGATGGGTGGACATCTGGCGCTGCGGCTGACGGCGCGGTTGTCGGCACGGTCGTCCGGGCGCGTGGCCGGCACGGTGATCCTGTCGCCGATGATGATGCCACGGCCGCGCCCGGTCTGGCTCGTCAGGCTGCTGGCATCGCTTCTCATCATGGTCGGGCGGTCCCGCCATCACGCGCCATCAAGCCGGCCACACAGGTTCCAGGATGACAGGCTTCGCTTTGACGGCAACAGGCTCACACGATGCCGCGAAGGCTTTGATGCGCAGTTCGCGTGGCTTGACGATGCGCCGGAGCTGTGGCGGTCCGGGGCCAGTGTTGGCTGGGTCGCTGCGGCTTACAGATCCTGCGCGGAAACAACCCTGAACCCCGCCTTTCTCCGCTCCTTGCGCCAGCCGGTTCTGGCGCTGACCGGATCGGACGAGACGATTGTCCGCAGGCAAGCCTTTGCCGAAACATTCCGCTGGATCCCCGATTGCATACATCACGACTATGACGGCGCGCGGCATGAACTGCTGTACGAGACAGAGGACGTCCGCACCGACCTGATGCGCCGCATCGATGCCTTCCTGAGCCGTGTTGCGGGGTCAGGCTGAGACGAAAAGCGGCAGTTGAATTGGCGGTGGCGGGTCGCCGTCGCGGATGATATTCGATATACAGGAACTCTCGCCGGAACCGGCTTTGTGAAAGGGAATCATCATGATCAAGGGGCTGATTGCGCCGATCCTCTCGCCATTCAATGACGATCTGTCATTCAACCAGGACCTGTATAACGCGCTGGCCGCCGAGCTGCTTGCTACCGGGTGCTCGGGTCTGGCCCCTTTTGGCACCACCGGTGAGGCGCTTTCGGTCAGCAGCGCCGAGCGCATGGCAGCCCTTGAAGGGCTGGTCGCCTCCGGGATCGATCCCAGGGTCATCATTCCCGGAACCGGTCTTTGCAACCTTCCGGAATCCATCGCCCTTTCCAGACATGCCGTGGAGCTTGGCTGCGCCGGCGTCATGACGCTGCCGCCGTTCTATTTCAAGGGCATGGGCGATGACGGATATTTCGATTACTTCGAGAAGCTGATCGATGGTGTCGACCATCCCGACCTGAAGATCTATCTCTATCACATTCCGCAGGTATCCGGTGTCGGCCTGTCGATTGATCTGGTGAAGCGGCTCCGCGCCGCCTATCCCGAGATCATCGTCGGCATCAAGGACAGTTCCGGCAACTGGGAGAACACCGCCAGGCTTCTGGAAATCGATGGGTTGATCGTCTATCCGGGCGCCGAGCTTCCGGTGATTGACGCCATTCGGCTTGGCGGCCCCGGATGCATTTCGGCCACAGCCAACCTGAACGGCACCGACATCGCGCGGGTCATTGATCTGTGCCATGACGGCAAGTGGCAGGATGCCGAGGCCGCGCATGAGGCTGTGAAGGCAGTACGGCTGCTGTTCCAGGATTATGCGCCGATCCCGGCGCAGAAAGCGCTGCTGGCGAAACGTACCGGCGATGCGCGCTGGAACAATCTTCGCCCGCCCTTCCGCGCCATTGATGACGCGACACGCGACAAGCTTGCCGCTGACCTCGCGCCCTATGGGATGATGTTCTAGGCGGCCTGCCGGATCATCCGCAGCCGTAGTCGCAGCCGCCAGGCGATGACGACCGTCGATGTCACAAGCGCGATGACGACGGCCAAAAGCGCATACCAGACATCGAGCCTCAGGACCTCGATAAACAGCACTGTCAGGCCAAGCCCGATGCCCCAATAGCAGACAAGCGTGGCCACCATGCTTGTTGTGACATCCATCAGCCCGCGCAAGATGGCGGCCAGTATGATGATAACGGCGTGAAAGGCGGCGACAAGGAAGCCGAGGAGCGCCAGATCGTCGAGCCTTGCGACCAGTGCTGGATGGGATGCGGCATCGACAATGAAATAGACCGGAACATTGATCCCGAAGCCGAAATGGATGACTGCCAGGATGGCCACATAGGCGGCGCAGGTCATCAGTGCGGCCTTCGTGATGATGGCGATCGATGTCTGTTGTGATCCGTCCTTGCCGGCGGTGCGCGCCACCCGCTGCACAATGGCTTCTGACAGGCCGACCGGCACCATGATCGCCAGCGCCGACCATTCGAAGATCAGGCCGATGGCCGCCATGCCCTGTACATCATGCCGGCCGGTAAGCATGAG
>NTKV01000074.1 GCA_002457745.1 SAR116 cluster bacterium MED-G06
CGACAATGCCGGTCTGGCTGGTGAAATCGCCGCCAGCCTTGCCGGTTGACAGGCTTTGGCCAGCCGTCATCATACTGGCGTGTTTGTCAGGGTCAGCATTGCAGCCCGGCGGTTGCCCGGCACCGCCAGTTCAAGATCACCAGCCGAGCCAGGAGAGTCCCATGAGGCAGCATTACGAGGCCATGCCGCGGAACGACGCCAATTTCGTGCCGCTTTCGCCGCTCAGTTTTATCACCCGTACCGCCGATCTGTTTCCCGACCGTACCGCGGTGATCTACGGCGCGCGCCGCTATACATGGGCGGAAAGCTATGCCCGCATGCGCCGCCTGGCCTCGGCCTTGACCAATGCCGGGCTTGGCCTTGGTGACACGGTATCGGTGATTGCGGCGAACACGCCGGAAATCTTCGAGGCGCATTTCGGCGTGCCGATGGCGGGATGTGTCCTGAACACCATCAACACCCGGCTCGAGGCCGAGACCATTGCCTATATTCTGGAGAATGGCGACTGCCGGCTGCTGATTGTCGATACCGCCTTCGCGCCGGCCGTGGTGCCGGCGCTGGAGGCGCTTGCCGATGAGGTGCGGGCGCGGATCCGCGTTGTTGATATCCGTGATGCCGAGATGGGCGATCTGCCGCCAATCGGCGATGAGGATTACGAGAGCTTTATCGCCGCCGGCGACCCCGCCTTTGACTGGCAGATGCCGGCTGATGAATGGCAGGCGCTGGCACTGGGCTATACCTCGGGCACATCGGGGCGGCCAAAAGGCGTCGTCTATCACCATCGCGGCGCCTATCTGATGAGCATGGGGACGGCGACCGGCTGGCAGCTTCCACAGCACCCCACCTATCTCTATATCGTGCCGATGTTCCACTGCAACGGCTGGTGCCATGCCTGGACGATGACGATGATGGCCGGCACGCTGGTGCTGATCCGCGATATCAGCGCGGCAAATATTCTGGGGGCCATCGATACCCACCGTGTGACGCATTTCGGCGGCGCGCCGATTGTTCTCAGCCTGCTGGTGAACGCGCCGGAAGAGATGCATCCGAAGCTGGATTACCAGGTCAAGGCCTTTACCGCCGGTGCACCACCGCCGGCCGCCATCCTGCAGAAAATGGCCGAGATGAATTTCGAGGTGACGCATGTCTATGGCCTGACCGAGACCTATGGCCATGTCACCCATTGCGTCTGGCGCGAGGAATGGGCCGATCTCGATTTTGACGCCCGCGCCGATCTGCAGAGCCGTCAGGGGGTTGCCCTCCCGATGCATGAGGGCGCGGCGGTGATGAACACCGACACTGGCGAGCTGGTGCCACGCGATGGCGAGACGCAGGGTGAGATCGTGCTTCGCGGCAATGCCGTGATGAAAGGCTATTACAAGGACGAGGCGGCCACCGCCGCGGCGCTGCATGATGGCTGGTTTTTCTCGGGCGATGCTGCCGTCTGGTACGAGAACGGCTATATCCAGATCAAGGACAGGCTGAAGGATGTGATCATTTCCGGCGGCGAGAACATCTCGTCGGTCGAGGTCGAGGGTTATCTCTACCGGCATCCTGCGGTGGCGGCGGCGGCGGTGGTCGCCAAGCCTGACGAGAAATGGGGCGAGGTGCCATGTGCCTTTGTCGAGCTGAAGCCCGGCGAGACGGTAGAGGAGGCAGACTTTCTCGACTGGTGCCGTGGCCAGATGGCCGGATTCAAGCGGCCGAAACATGTGATCTTCGGCGAGCTGCCAAAGACCTCGACAGGCAAGATCCAGAAATTCGTGCTGCGCCAGCGCGCGAATGAGGGGTAGGGGGAAATTCCGCAAGATTCGGGTCGCGGCGGGAGATTGACGGCGCCTAGGATGTGTCTGTCCGCACCTGCCATGAGGAGGCCGCCATGCACCGCCAGCCCGAGATCGACTATCACCGTGTTGCCCGCGGCATCGGCTATATCGCCGCGCATTTTCGCGAGTCCCCCGCGCTCGAGGATGTCGCCGCGGCGGCGCATGTCAGCCCGTTCCATTTCCAGCGCATGTTCACCGCCTGGGCCGGCGTCAGCCCGAAAAACTTCGCCCGCTATCTCAGCCTCGATCACGCCCGCGCCGCGCTTCGCGATGGCGGGACCAGCCTTCTCGATACCGCGCTGGATGCCGGGCTGTCGGGCCCGGGCCGCCTTCACGACCTGTTCGTCAGAATCGAGGGCATGACACCCGGCGACTTCGCGCGTGGGGGGTCCGGCCTTGCCATCCGCTACGGGTTTGCCGACAGCCTGTTCGGGCGCCTGCTTGTCGCCTCGACCGATCGCGGCATCTGCCACATGGCCTTTGAGGATGATGCGGGTGCAGCGCTGGACCGTTTGCGCCGGCTGTTTCCGGCGGCAGAGATCATGGCTGGCGATGACAGATTGCATGATAACGCGCTGGCCGCCCTTGCTGGCGACTGGTCGGGCGCGGATCCGATCCGGCTTCATCTTCGCGGCACGCCGTTCCAGATGAAAGTGTGGGAGGCGCTGCTTCGCATCCCTTCCGGAACGCTCGCCGGCTATGGCGATGTCGCCACCGCCATCGGCAGACCGACAGCCGCCCGCGCCGTGGCCACCGCCATCGCCGCCAATCCGGTGGCGGTGCTGATTCCCTGCCACCGGGTGATCCGGCAGAGCGGCCATATCGGCGGCTATGCCTGGGGCAGGGCGCGCAAACAGGCACTGATCGGGCGCGAGGCGGCGGCGCGTGATCTGGCAGCAGCGGAACAGGGTGCGGCCAGACTGTGATGATCCGGCATACGGCCATCGATGATGAGGATATGTACCGCCTGATCCTTGGCGGGCATATCCGCTATGGCGGCAACCGGCGTCTGCGCATCTATGGACGGCTGAACTGCGCGTCGGGAAAGCGGATGAACAGAGACACCCGCGTCTTTTTTGGTGACGCGGCCGAAGCACGTGCCGCCGGCTTTCGGCCCTGCGGCCACTGCCTGCGCCCTGCCTTTCAACGCTGGAAGCTGGCAAAGGTCGAACCAGCAAAGATCGACCGGGCACAGATCGATAGAACACAGACCGACCGGGCACAGATCGACAGGACATCTGGAAACGGGGCGTAAAATAGGGCATACAGACCGGTGTGTGGTCCCGTAGCTCATCAGGATAGAGCGACAGATTCCTAATCTGTAGGTAGGGGGTTCGAGTCCCTCCGGGATCACCATTTTCCCGCAAAGCGCCTCACCCCTTGAAGACTCACCCCGCAAACCGGTATACCAAATACTGAAATAGGAAATTTTGATATCGGGGGCAGTCGCATGATCACGATCAAATCAGTCCGCGCACGGGTCTGGAACTGGAAGGGGCCGACGGTCCCGCCGACCGGGAATTTCTGCACCAATGCGTCGGATGCGCTCGGCATGCGCGGCGATGCCATGCAGTCCTTCCGCTTTCACCAGTGGCTGACCTGCGAGGTCGAGGCCAGCGACGGCACCATCGGCATCGGCAACGCGGCGCTGGCCCCCACGCTTGTGAAAAAGGCCATCGACGAATTCTACGCGCCGCTGGTGATAGGCGAGGATCCGTTCGACTATGCATGGCTGTGGGAGAAAATGTACCGCCGCACCCATGCCTGGGGGCGCAAGGGTGTCGGCATGACGGCAATTTCGGCCGTCGACATCGCCATCTGGGACCTGATGGGCAAGCTTGTCGGCAAACCTGTCTTCAAGCTTCTTGGCGGGCGCACCAAGGACAAGATCCCCTGCTACTATTCCAAGCTCTATGCCGGACCGATCGACAGCATGCAGGCCGAGGCCGAAGAGGCGATGAAAAAGGGCTATGTCGGCTTCAAGACCCGCTTTGGCTGGGGCCCGCGTGACGGCATGGCCGGCATGCGCGAAAATCTGAAGCGGGTCGAGGCGGTGCGCGAGGTGATCGGCTGGGACCGTGACCTGATGCTGGAAGCCTATATGGGCTGGAATCTCGACTACACGAAACGGATGCTCCCGAAGCTGGAGAAGTTTGAGCCGCGCTGGCTGGAAGAGCCGGTGATTGCCGATGATCTTCGCGGTTATGCCGAGCTGAACCGGGGGCCGATCCCGATCTCCGGCGGTGAACATGAATATTCGCTTCTGGGATGCGCGCAGCTTCTGCAGGAAAAGGCTGTTTCTGTCCTGCAATATGACACCAACCGGGTGGGCGGCATCACCGCCGCGCAAAAGATCAATGCGGTGGCCGAGGCGTGCCAGATTCCGGTGATCCCGCATGCCGGACAGATGCATAATTACCATCTGACCATGGCCAACATTAACTGTCCGATCTCGGAATATTTCCCGGTCTTTGATGTCGAGGTCGGGAACGAGCTGTTCTATTACATCTTCGAAGGTGATCCGGACGCTGATGAAGACGGCTTCCTGCAGCTTGACGACAATCTGCCGGGTCTTGGCATCACCATCAGCGACAAGCATCTGGAACATTTCGAAATCGAGGAATAGGCTATGACCATGGTCGAAAATCCGGCTAGTCTGGCATCGAATGGCAGATGAACGCGACGCTGACACACACCTGAATCTTCCGCTGGGGATCAGCCTCACCATTGGTGAGATCGGCCTGATGATCGTCATATCGGCGCTGGTCAAGCTTGTCGGTGCTGATATTCACACCCTCACCGTGCTGCTGTTCAGATATGCCGCCTGTCTGCCGCTTCTTGTCATGACCGCTCTCTGGCAGCGCGGCCGTCATGCCCTGCAGATTTCCAGATACCGCACGCTGGCCATCCGAACCGCTGCCGGCCTGACCAGCCTCGGCTGTTTTTACGCGGCGCTCGATCTGATGCCGCTGTCAAAGGCCATGGTGCTGTTCCAGACACTCACGCTGTTTGTGACGTTGCTGGCGCCGCTGATCCTGGGGGAACGGGTGGGATGGCGGCGCTGGACCGCGGTTGCCATCGGGTTTCTCGGCACGATGATTGTTCTGAAACCTGATGCTGAAGGCTGGACCGCTGCCGGCGTCATGTTTGGCCTTGGCGCACCGCTGTTCGGTGCCATCATGCTGATCGCCCTTCGCCGGCTTGGCCAGCATGACAGCGCGCTGTCGACCTCGGTCTGGTACAACAGCATCGGGACGATCACCTTTGCCGGGCTTGTTGCGGTGCAGGGGCTGGCCCTGCCGACCGCCGCCTCGGACCTGATGATCCTTGTGGCGCTGGGCGTATTGTCCAGCTTTCAGCAGTTTTTCATGGCTTTCAGCCATCGGGTCGCACCGGCAACGGTGCTTGCGCCGTTCCGCTATCTGGCGATTCCGATGGGCATTGTCGCCGGCATCCTGTTCTTCGGCGAAATGCTGACCCTGGAGATCACCATCGGCAGCGCGATCATCATCGCCTCCTCGATCTTCATCCTGCGGCGTGAGCGACAGCTTCGCGAGGCTGGCACCGACAGCTAGCCAAACAGGCAACGATCAGGTGATGGCCAGCTGATGGTCAGGTGATGGCCAGCTGATGGTCAGCTGAACAGGCCGTCATGCGCCTTGCGCAATTCGGCTTTCTGGACCTTGCCCATGCTGTTGCGGGGCAGCGCGTCGGTGAACAGGATCGCCTTTGGCTGCTTGAATTTCGCCAACTGGTCGGCCAGCGCGGCCTCCACTGTTTCCGCTGCCAGCGCGTCATCGCTGCGCACGATCACCGCCACCACGGCCTCGCCGAAATCGCGATGCGGCACACCGATCACGGCGCTTTCCAGAACCCCCTCGACAGCGTCGATCATGCCCTCGACCTCTTTCGGGTAGACATTCAGCCCGCCCGAGATGATCAGATCCTTGTCACGCCCGACAATGCTGATATAGCCGTCAGCATCACGCACGGCCATGTCGCCGGTGATGAAGAAGCCGTCATCACGGAAGGATTCGGCGGTCTTCTCCGGCATTTCCCAATAGCCGAGAAAGACATTGTCGCCGCGTTGCTCGATGATGCCGATCTCGCCATCCGGCAATGGCGCGCCGGTCTGCGGGTCGGCAATGCGGATGTCCACACCGGGAAGCGCAAAGCCGACGGTGCCGGCGCGGCGGTCGCCATCGAACGGATTCGAGGTGCTCATATTGGTTTCGGTCATGCCATAGCGTTCAAGAATGGCTTTGCCGGTGCGCGCCTCGAACTGGCGGTGCGTTTCCGCCAGAAGCGGCGCAGAGCCGGAGATGAACAGCCGCATATGCGCGCTGGCCTCGCGGGTGAAGCCGTCATGGTCAAGAAGCCGCGTGTAGAAGGTCGGAACCCCCATCATTGTGGTCGCCTTCGGCATCCATTCCAGCGCCACGTCGGCCGCATATTTCGGCAGGAAGATCATCGACCCGCCGACCAGCGCCAGCAGGTTGCTGGCCACGAACAGGCCGTGGGTATGATAGATCGGCAGCATGTGAAGAAGCACGTCATCGGGTGTGAAGCGCCAGTAGTCACGAAGCACCTCGGCATTCGAGCGCAGGTTGCGGTGGCACAGCTTCGCCCCCTTTGAACGACCGGTGGTGCCGGAAGTGTAAAGGATGGCTGCCAGATCTTCCGAGCCGCGCGGCACAGCAGCAAACGGACCCTCATGCGCCATCGCCGCGTCGCGAAGGCTGCCGCTTTCATCAGCATCCAGGGTCATCAGCGCGGCACCGATGCGCTCGGCGATCGGGGCAATGGCCGCCTCGGCCTTGCCGGACACAACAACAATCCGCGGCTTTGCATCACCCAGGAAATAGTCAAGCTCCGCCGCGGTGTAGCCGGTATTCAACGGCAGATAGACGCCGCCAGCCTTGACCGTTGCCGCATAGAGGGCGAACAGCATCACCGACTTGTCGGCCTGAACCGCCACCCGGTCACCCGGGGCCATGCCCGTTGCCACCAGCAAGCTGGCAATCCGGTCGGTCAGTGCGGTGAAGTCGGCAAAGCTGATTTCGCCATCCGCCGTATACAGAAAGGTTTTCCGGCTGTCGGCATGCGGTGCGAAGACGCCGTCATAAAGGTAATTTGTCATCGGTCAGGATCCTGCTTGCGAGAAGGGCATGTATATTGGGAATCAGGGCCAGAGGAAAGGGCCAGAGGAAAGGGCCAGAGAGAAGGGCCAGAGGGGTAGGCTGTCAGTTCAGGTCAAAGCGGTCATAGAGTTCCGTGGGGGCTTCATGCGCTGCCATTTCGGTGCGGATCGCGCTGATCATCAAGGCCTCGATATCGGGAGCCTCGAGCGGTGAGAGTTGCTGCGGGTCGGCGGTCAGATCATAGAGCACGGTGCGGGCGTCTGCAAAGCCGCCCTGGCGTGGTGATCGTTTGGCATCTGCCCGTGCCGGCATCCGCAGGACCGGGGCGCCGCGGGTGAAGTCAAAGCCGCGATGAAGTGTCGCCGGTGCCAGCTCCTCGACGGTGAAAAGGCTGCGGTTATGCGCCGGCATCAGTGTGTATTCGAACAGGGGTGCACCCTCCATGTCGGCCGGATAGCGGAAATAGGTGTGGCGCCCGTCCGTGGCGTTGATGGCGCCGCCAAAAATACCGTAGAGCGCAATCTCGCGGACCGTCTCGGCGCTGCCGTCGAGAAGTGGCAAAAGCGATCTGCCGCGAACATGCGGTCCCGGTGCTTCGCCATGCAGATCGAGCAACGTCGGCATCAGGTCGATGGTCTGGGTGAGCGCCCCGACCCGCTGGCCGGGGCGGGTCAGCTGCGGGTGGTGGATCATCAGCGGGATATGCGCCACCTCGTTATAGAAGGGCATTCTGTTCTTCGCCCACCAATCATGTTCGGACAGCAGGAAACCATGGTCGGTTGTCATCACCAACGCCGTGTCCTGCCAGCCGTCTGTGGCGTCGAGTTCATCCAGAATGCGGCCAAGCTGGTCATCGCACAGCCGCACCAGCGCCGCATAGTTGGCGCGAAGCTCGCGCACCTCCTCCGGCGTCTCGTCGACAGTCTTGTAGCGTGGCCAGTCCAGAACCGGCCCCTCATAGCCGGTGTCCTCGGTGCGATAGCCCTCCGGCGCATGAAACGGTTCGTGCGGATCGAAGGTTTCCATCTGCAAAAGCCAGCTGTCGGCATTCGCGTTCTGACGCATGAAATCCAGCGCCGCGTCCACGCATTTCACCACCGGAAAGTCCGCCTTGCCGGCGATGCGGGTGCGGTTGATCATGCCCTGCAGCCGGTGGCCATTGCGATGATCCTCGAACTGAAGCGGATGATACTGGTTGCGGAACCTCTCGATCGGCGGCTGCACCATGGCTGTCCAGGGATCGGATTCCTGACCGCGGATGAAGTCCCAGCTGTTGTAGCGGGTGTGGTAGGTGGCGCCCCCATCCTCGAAATAATGATAATGATCCGAGACAAGGTGGCTGTAGGTTCCACCGGCCTTCATCTGGCCGGCGAAACTGTCATCGAACGGCTCCAGCGGTCCCCAGCTTCGATGCAGGAAATTGAGCCGGCCTGTCTGCATATCGCGTCGTGCCGGCATGCAGGGGAGTGAGCCGGCATAATGTGCGTCGAACACCGCTGATCGTGCCGCAAGCCTGTCGAAATTCGGTGTGGGAATCTGCCCGCCATACGCGCCAAGTGCCGTGCGATTCAGGCTGTCGAACAGGAGAAAAATCGTCTTCATTGGGCAGGCATCCGGTCAGCTGTTGTCGGGCCGAAGAATTGAATTGACTTCAAAAAACCGATCGTTCTTTATTTTGGTATACAATTTTTCGGTCCGGGTCGAGTGGGGCGAAGCACCACCAAGTTCAGGTACAAGCCACCGGGATCAGGTACAAGTAAGGTCTACCATGCCATTTGAGCCAGCCAGCGATATCCTCTCTGATTACACTGTTCTCGATCTGACGCGGGTCCGGTCCGGCCCCACCTGTGTTCGCCAGTTGGCGGATTGGGGCGCGAATGTGATCAAGATCGAAAACCCCGACACTGCCGGGTCTGACATGGGTGGTTCGCGCGAGGGATCGGATTTCCAGAACCTGCATCGCAACAAACGCTCGATGATCCTGAACCTCAAGGATCCCGAGGGGGTGGCCATCTTCAAGAAGATGGCCGAAACCGCCGATGTGGTGGTTGAGAATTACCGCCCTGACGTGAAATTCCGCCTTGGCATCGATTACGAGACACTGCGCGCGCTGAACCCGCGCATTGTCTACGCCTCGATCTCCGGCTTCGGTCAGGATGGTCCGCTGGCCGGGCGTCCCGGCTTTGACCAGATCGCGCAGGGTATGGGCGGTCTGATGTCGATCACCGGCGCCCCTGGCGAGGGGCCAATGCGGGTTGGCATTCCGATTGCCGATCTGACGGCAGGCGGCTTTGCGGCGCAGGGTGTGCTTCTGGCGCTTCTTGGACGCGAGAAGACCGGCGAAGGGCAGTGGGTCCAGACCTCGTTGTTGCAGGCGCAGATCGCGATGCTGGATTTCCAGGCGGCACGCTGGCTGATGGACGGAAATGTGCCGCAGCAGGCTGGCAATGACCATCCGACGTCGATCCCGACCGGCGTATTCGCGACGTCCGACGGGTTCATCAACATCGCCTGCGCCGGTCAGCATATCTGGCTCCGCCTGAAGGAAGAGCTTGCCGATGACCGGATGGATCATGAGGATTTCGCCGATCTTCCGTCGCGAAGCAAGAACCGCAAGCCGCTGAACGCCATCATCAACGAGAACACCTCGCAAAAGAGCACGGCCTACTGGGTCGACCGGCTGGCCGAGATTGGCGTCCCCTGTGGTGAGATCAACAATATTCAGCAGGTGTTCGAGAATCCGCAGGTGCAGCATCTGGGCATCGCCCGTGATGTAAACAGCCAGGAACGCGGCCCGTCGCAGATTGTCGGCCAGCCGATCAAGATGAGCCGGTCGGCAACGGACATCCGCCGCCCGCCCCCGACCAAGGGTCAGCATACGGCAGAAATTCTGGCCGAATTCGGCTATTCGGAAGACGATATCAATGACTTTGCGACACGGGGCGTGACATGAAATTCGACCAGCTGACAGAGCATGCCGAGGGCAAGCTGCTTTCCGGCATCGTCGATCGCGTCGGTCATGTGGTGATCAACAACCCGGAGCGACATAACGCCATATCCATGGCGATGTACCAGGCCGGGGCTGCCGAGGTGACGCGCATGGCCGCCGATCCCGAAGCACGGCTTCTGGTCATCCGCGGTGCCGGCGGCAAGGCCTTTGCCTCGGGCGCGGACATCTCGAAATTCGAGAAAGAGCGGTCCAGCGCCGAGGATGTCAGCAAATATGCCGAAGCCAGCAAGGCCTTCTATGATTCGGTATTCACCTTTCCGAAGCCGACCATTGCGATGATCCAGGGCTATTGCATCGGCGGCGGCATGGGTCTGGCAGTGGCCTGCGACATCCGGCTGTGCGAGGACAAGAGCCGTTTTGCCGTGCCTGCGGCGAAGCTTGGCCTTGGCTACGGATATGAAGGCATCCGCCGGCTTGCCAATCTTGTCGGGCCGGCGATGGTCAAGGAGATCTTCTTTACCGCCCGCCAGTTCAGTGCTGCCGAGGCCTATGACATGGGGCTGGTGAACCGGGTGCTGGCGCCGCATATGCTTGCCGCCTATGCAGATGACTATGCAAAGCGCATTTCAGAAAACGCGCCAATGACCATCGAATCGGTCAAGGCCATCACCCAATCGATCCAGGGCGATGAGTCGGACCGTGACCTGCAGGCACTCGCCGCGATGGTGAAGGCCTGTTTTGACAGCCAGGATTACATCGAGGGCCGCCGCGCCTTCATGGAAAAGCGAAAGCCGAATTTTACCGGAAGCTGATCGGATGCCGGGCACAAGCTGCCCGCGGGGAGGGACATTATGGCCGGCAAGACTTTGAAACAGCGTATCGGAATTGACCTTGGGCGGCGGCTGCCGGTTGAGGATGGCATCCGCTGGGCGGCGGAGAATGGCGTCGAGGTCATCGACGCGCAGACCGATATCGCGCCAAACGCCCTCGAGACATTCGATGACGCCCGCTGCGGCGTGGTGCGCGAGCTTCTCGAGACAAGCGGAATCAGCTTCGGACTGCACACCCTGTCGGGGGTGAATGTGGCGGAAATCTCGCCCTTCTGCCGTGATGCGGTGGATACCTATATGAAGGCCTATATCGACCTCGCACCAAAACTCGGGGCGAAGTGGATCGTTGTCCATGGGGGCTACCATTTCACCGCCTGCAGGAAGATCCGCATGCAGGCAGCCATCGACAGGCTGAAGCGGATCGGCGATTACGCCGCTGAGCGTGGTGTGCTTCTGCTTCTGGAGAACCTGAACTGGGAGCCGGTCCTTGCCGAAGTCAACTACATGCCGGTGACGCCGGCGGAATGCATGCATTTCTTCCGCGAGATCGACAACCCGGCAGTGCGGTGGTCCTTTACCGCGAACCACGCGCATTTTCTCCCCGGCGTCGGCATCGATGCCTTTGTCGATGCGATGGATTTCAGCCTGTGCCACGAAGTCCGGCTCGCCGACAACAACGGATCCTACGAAATCCACCAGATCCCCGGCGAGGGCACCATCGATTTCGGTGCCATGTTCAAGAAGATCGAGGGAACCGGCTATACCGGTCACTACACGAACGGTTTTGGCAGCATCGAGGACATGCTTGCCGGCCGTGACTACATGGTCGACCGCGCCCGCGAGGCCGG
>NTKV01000075.1 GCA_002457745.1 SAR116 cluster bacterium MED-G06
CGCTGGCATTGCAGCTATCGGAAATCAAATTCTGCAGATGACGTAGCATCCTTGATGGCGCGATGACCATACAGGTTCGACATTTCCTGCTCTGCAACAGTCCGGCAATGGCTTGTTTTTGAGCGGCACCCCGCTGTAAACTGGCGCTCACGACTATAAACCGGGTCTCGGGCGTGGATCATTGCCTTGCCAGTGGATCATTGTCTTGCCAGTGGATCACTGCCTTGCTCATTTTGACCATCCCCAGATCACCCGTGAGATCACCAAAGGACGCGAGATCATGACCGACATGGATACCCAACTTCCCGCAAACCGCAGGTTCGCCACACTGGCAGATACCGCCATGGCGCCGCGCTTTGCCCATGACAGGATGCTGTCGCTCATGGCCCAGATTGTTCTGGTCCTTGCCGGAAGCGCGCTTCTTGCCATTTCGGCGCAGATCAGCGTTCCCTTCTACCCCGTTCCCGTGACCGGCCAGACTCTCGTCGTGTTGATGATTGGCATGGCCTATGGGTCGCGTCTCGGCGCGGCAACGGTCATGGCCTATCTCGTTGAAGGCGGCATGGGGCTGCCGGTTTTTGCCAATGGCGGGGCCGGATGGGCCTATCTCCTCGGCCCGACAGGCGGCTATCTCACCGGCTTCCTTGTGGCAGCCTTCATTCTTGGCCTTCTGGCGGAACGCGGCATGGGCCGCAACCCGATCTCGACCGCGCTGGCGATGCTTGTCGGCACCGCGTTGATCTACCTGTTCGGTGCCACCTGGCTCAGCAGCTTCATCGGGTTTGACAAGGCGATTGCCGCCGGTGTCCTGCCGTTCCTTTATGGCGATGTGGCAAAGCTGATTGTGGCTGCCGGTCTGATGCCTTTGGCCTGGCGTGCGGTCCGCGCGCTGGCAGGCAAGGGCGACGATGCTGCCGGTTAAAAACCGGCTGTTTCCTTCCGGACGTTTTGCCTGATGCTGTCGGCGATCGCCGCGACGCTGGCGATCGTCGCCATCGGATATTTTCTGAAGCAAAAGGACTTTCTGCCAGACACGGTCTGGCAGAGTCTGTCGCCTCTCTGCTACTGGGTGCTGTTTCCGGGGCTGCTGTTCGATGTGATGACGACCATGGAGCTGAGCGCCGCAGTGCTTGGCCCCTTCACCCTGACCATCGCCTGCGCCAGTGTGGTGATCGTGCTCTATGCGATTGTCGCCGGGCGGGCCATCGGCATGGATGGCCCGGCGCACAGCTCGCTTGTGCAGGGGTCACTGCGCCATAACGGCTTTCTGGTGTTGTCGATCCTGCAAGGCGCTTTTGGCGTCGCGGCAGTGCAACTGACCGCTGTTGCCATCGCCGTTATCGTTCCCATCTCGAATATCGTGTCCGTGATTGCCATCCTCGTGATGACCGGCAAGGGCGGGGATCGTGGCATGAAGCGGGCGATTGTCGCCGAGCTCCTGCGCAATCCGCTGCTGCTGTCACTGGCGTTGGGCTGTGGGGTCAATCTTCTGCAGATCCCGGTGCCATTCTTCATTGCAACGGCCGCCGCCATGCTGGGTCACGGTGCCTTGCCGCTTCTGCTGCTGAGCATTGGCGCATCACTGCGCTTCTCGGCGATCCGCGGACATGCCGTGCCGCTGGGGCTGGCAATCGCCGCCAAAGCGTTGGTGTATCCGGCGGCCCTTGTGGGGATGGGTCTGTTTCTGGGGCTTGATGAACTGTCTCTTGTGGTTCTTGCGGCGGCAGGCGCGGCGCCAACAGCGAATTCCTCCTACACACTTGCCGCAGAGCTTGGCGGCGATTCGCGCCTGATGGCAGAGATCATTTCAACACAGACGGTTGTCGCAGCGCTGTCGATGCCAATCTGGATCTGGGTGGCTGGACGGCTCGCCCAGACCTGAGTGATGCCAATCAGGTTGCCGGGCGGCCTTCCTGGCTGCAGGCTCCGGGGGGCCGGTCTAGAGCTGTGCAAACAGCGTGTTGTCGTTCGCCGGCGGCGGCGTCATCTCGTTGATGGCGGCGTCGTAATCGCCAAGTGCCTCGTCCGCATCAAGGACCTCGACCTCGCCGCTGCTCTCGAGAATCTCGAGAAGTCGATCCTCCGGCGATTCCGTAGACGAATGCAGCACCGTGACAGCAATCACTGCGGCAATGCTGGTGGCCGCCACTTCGTCGGATTGGATTTGGGGGCGGTTGAACGGAATGACGTGGCATTCCGGCCGATGGTCTCGGTCGGTCAGTCGCATGCTTGAGCTCCATTGCGGATGTAGAGAGGTGACTCAGTCGAAACGCTGGACCACGCCCCGAGGAACCAGTGATCTGAATTTTCGGGAAAACAGTTCCACCTGGCGCTCTTGCGCGGGTTATCAACACTTAGGTGCAATAACGAGTGGTCCATACAAGATACAGTGTGACCGTAAAGTGATTCACTGCAAAGCGAAAAGTGCCTCGCGATTCAAAAAAGCGAATCGGGACGCAAAAAAGGCCTCTGATGAGGCCTTTTGTTAACGTTTCGTGACAGATTGATGTCTGTTCGGTGCAGTTATCCGCCAACGCGCCGGACGAAGATGGTTCCCGCCGGCTTGTTGTTGACGTTCCGTACCGTGTTGGTTGCCTGGCTGAAGATCACCGTTTCGACGCCGAAGCTGTCGACGACAGCGACGCGCGCCCGGATCTGCTTGTTCACCAGGGTCTGTGACAGTGCCAGCTGTGTGGCGCCAGCTGTTTCAATGGCGCGCCAGGTCCGGCCGTCTGTCGAGGCTTCCCAGCCAACAGACATGCTGGCGATGCCGTCCTCGTCCGAAACACCGTTGGTGCTGACAAGAATGGTCTCACCTTCGGTGGGCTCGCCGGTGATCAGGACTTCGCCCTGCACCGGATCGTCCACATTCTGAACGGTCTCGGATGGGCTGGTTACCAGAAGCTCCTTGGTGCCATGACCGTCCTCGTAGGACACGACCGCGCGGTAGGAATAGCCGACATGGCGCTGCGAAAGCTGAAGCACTTCGCCGTTTGTCTCCGGGAATGCCTGCCATTCGGTCTTTGTGCTGGAGCGCTGCCAGATGATCGAGAAGTTGCCGAGCCCGTCATCGTCGGAGATCATGCTGGTATCAACAACCAGCGCGTCTTCTTCGCGCGCGGCACCGACAAGCTGCGGCGCGCCGTTTGGCTTGTCATTGACATTCTGTACCGGGCTGGATGGCGGGCTGAGGATGGTTTCCAGATTGCCCTGGCCATCGACATAGGACAGTTGCACGCGCAGATAGCGGCCAACATGGCGCTCGCGCGGTGTGAATGACTGCCGGATTTCGCCGGACAGGTTCGACCAGGACGCACCGTTCTCGGAAATCTGCCATTGAACCTGCATGCTGCCAACGCCATCGCCATCGACAACAGACGACGCGTCGATGATCAGCGGATCATCCTCGATCGCGATGAAGCTTCCAGTTTCCACACCGCCATCATCCGACGCGGCACTTGCGGTCTGGGTTGTGCCCGACGTGTCGGTGGTGGTGGTTGTTGTTGTTGATTCGGTGCTGCTGGCAGCCTGCGAGGTGCCGGACGCGGTGCTACTGCCGCTGTCGCTCGACGCGGTGGCAGCAGGCGTTGCCTGCTCGGTTGACCCGCCGCTGGCGGCGCTGTCGTTACCCGGCAACCCACCGGCAAACGCACTGCCACCGGCGGTCGCGATCGCTCCGACGATAAAATAGGTCCACAGTCGACGCATTACTCATGACCCCCTAACAATCATAAGCTCTTCAAATACCGGATTTGATTTGCAAGCCAATTCTAGAGATGACTAAACACATCAGTAAGGTATCCGGTGCGGTTAAACCATAAAAAAATCGCTTAAAACGAGACATATGTCCAGTTTTAAGTCTCATGCGCAATGCCGGGTCGCCGATCCGCGCACCGTGCTGCCAGCGGCAGAGGCAGTTGGTGTGGACCAAAAAAAGCACCGAGCAGGTGCCTAAAGACCTTCCTCGTCAAGCACCTTGCGGGCCGAGCGAAAGCATTCCAGAGCCTGTGGCACGCCGCAATATATGCCGATTACATGCACAATGGCGCGCAATTCTTCCTTGCTGACGCCGTTTCTGATGGCGCCACGGCAGTGCAGCTCCCATTCATGCATTTTGCCAAGCGCCCCGATCATCGCAAGATTCATCATCGAACGGGTCTTGGCGTCGATGGCTTCGTCACCCCAGCCAAATCCCCAGCACCAGGCTGTCATCGCCTCCTGAAAGGGGCGCGAGAACGCGTCAGCATTCGCAAGTGTGTTGTCCACATAGTCCGCGCCGAGGGTTTCCTTGCGCTTGGCGAGGCCCGTTTCAAACAAGTTGTCCATTCGTCATATTCCTTTGTGGCTCATCGGTGTGACTCATCGGTGTGACTCATCGGTGTGACTCATCGGCGTGGCTGATCGGCGCTCTGCGCCGCCGCCATGCCTCAGCCTATAGCTGATGTTTCCAGCCCCTGGCGTCAAGGAAGCTTTTGTGAATATGGCTATCCTGTTGAAAAAATGTACTTTCCAGAGTTTTGTTCAAAAAGTTTACTGTGTTAATTTTCCATTAATTGCAGTGCCTGTGCTGCCTTCTGAACGAAACCGGTTGATGATGATTGACGTTACCTCCATAGACGCCCGCCCCGGAGAGGCCGAAATTGTAAGGCTGATGGCCAGATACATGGCGGCGAGGCTGTTTACAACGCGCCAGCGCAAGGCGTTGTCGGTGATCATCGACCTGACCAGCCAGCCGGTTCGCGTTCCGGTGACCCGCGCCATGCTTGGGCCGCAAAAATCGGGCCTTGGTACGCGCCCACCAAAGCAATTCGAGATGACAGTCTCGACGGCTGCCGGGATTCGCGATGCCGCCGAGGTTGTGGCGCATGAGCTGCTTCACATTTCGCAGGCGGTCAACGGACGACTTCTGATTACGGCCGCCAAGCGCAAAATCAACGGGGTGAAGCGCGTTGTCGATACAGCCCGCTGGATGGGCGGCAAGCCGGTGACGATCGACGAGCTGGCCTGGCAAAACCGCCCATGGGAGGTCGAAGCCTGTCACTGGCAGAGCGTTCTGGTCACCGAATTCCTGTTGCTGACGACCGGTCAGCATGTGGACCAGCCGCTGCAAACGCCGAAAAAGAAACAGCTGGCGCTTTATCGGGTCAAGGTGCCGGCACCTGTCATGGCGCCGCGGTCTCAGGCACCCGACTTCACACCAGCGCCGGTTCAGAATGCATCTGCGACTGATGCTGCACAGGCTGACGCCAGGCAGGGGTCCTCGGTGATTGGAAACAATGGCGCCTCCATAGATGCTGTCATCGAGACCGCCATGCCGGATTCGCCAGCTCCGGTTGCCTCTTCAGTGGGGCGTGAGATGAGCCCCGAGGCAGTGATGTCTGCGTTGCCTGAAGCGCATGACATTGCGGATGATGAGATTGCCGCCGATCTTCCGGCGATGCCGCAGATCGAGGAGCCGGATGACGCCATGATGGCTGACCTTGCGGCCGAGCTGGCTGTGGGTGAGCAATTTGGTGGCAGCTTCGGAGGCCCGACGCAGGACGCCGGACCGGCCATGCCGGTCGAGGCGCAGGAGACAGGTCTGCCCCAGAACGGCATTGGCACCGGTGTTGGCAATGGTATTGGCACCGGCATTGACACCGGTGTTGACACCGGTATTGGCAATGGCGGCGACCTTGCCATCGATCTTGCATCTTCTGACATGCCGGACGCAGCGGTTCCGGATCATGACGGCGCCGTCCGGAACATGCCGGTCTATGACAAGGTGGCTGACATCGATGCCGGTGGTGCCGCCTCCACGATCGAGGTGGACGTCCCCGGTCTTGATGCGCCGCGGACGCTGGATTCGGTGGCGATGTCGCGCAAACTTGACGAACTGCGCGACCGTGGATTGCTCAGCGCCTGATCACCTCTGATTTACCGGCCGGATTTATCTGGTGATTTTTGGCCTCACAGCGGGTAGTTTGTGCCCCGGCCAGCCTTGGCAGGCCATACCCTCGGGCCATACCCTTGGGCCATACCCTTGGGACAAACTAAGGGGTTACACTCAGGGGTCACACTCAGGGCTCACACTCCAGGATCAGACCCACAAGCTGGGTTCATGCATCAGCCGCAACGGGACATCGATGAATATTTTCAAGGCAATCAAGGAAGAAATGCTGGTCCCCATCCATCCGGCGGGCTGGCCCTTCATCTTCATTTTTGTGGTGGCCAGTCTGCTGATCACCATATTCTGGGAACCTTTCATCCTGCCGGGCACGTTGCTGTCGCTGTGGTGCGTCTATTTCTTCCGCAACCCGGTACGGACGACGCCAATGACCGATCACTACGTTGTCGCGCCGGCGGACGGGCGGGTGCTGTCGACCGGCATTGGGCCTGTCCCGGCGGATCTTGATCTTCCCGAAGGCGAGTGGCGCCGCATCGCGATCTTCATGAATGTGTTCGACGTCCATGTGAACCGCGCGCCGGTCGCCGGCCAGGTCACGGCAACAAGCTATCATCCCGGGCAATTCTTCAATGCCAGCCTTGATAAGGCGGCGGACGAGAATGAGCGCCAGAACATCGTCATGGAAACTGCGGACGGACAGCAGATCGGCATGGTGCAGATCGCCGGGCTGGTGGCGCGCCGCATTCTTCTCGAGGCCGGTGTTGGCGATCGGCTCGCCATTGGCCAGCAATTCGGGATCATCCGGTTCGGCAGCCGTGTCGACCTCTGGATTCCGGCGGCCACTCCGGTGCTGGTAATGCCGGGTCAGCGCACAGTTGCCGGTGAGACGGTGATAGCCGATCTCTCGGGGGCGCTGGCCGAACCGGCAGAGGTGAGGCAGGCCTGATGACTCCCGCCCCGCGTCGTCAGCGTCGCTCTCGTTCGGTATCACTGTTCTGGCTGATCCCGAACATTCTGACTGTGGCGGGTCTGATTTCCGGGCTGACAGCTCTGCGCTTTGCGCTCGACGGGCGGTGGGCCGCGGTGATCGGGTTGATCGCGCTTGCCGCGGTGTTTGACGCTCTTGATGGACGGACAGCGCGCCGCTTCAAGACAAGTTCAGCCTTTGGTGCCGCGCTTGATAGCCTGTGTGACATGGTGGTCTTCGGGGTTGTGCCGGCGCTGTGCCTGTATCTCTGGGCGCTGCAGGATTCGGGCAATCTCGCCTGGTGGGCAACGATGTTCTATGCCGTGGCCATCGCGCTGCGTCTTGCCCGCTTTGATTCCGAAATTCGCGACCCGGACGAGCAGTCCAAGGATTACTTCACTGGCGTACCAGCGCCGGCTTCGGCCTTTCTGGTGCTTGTGCCGATCGTCGTTGATCTCGAATTCGGCATCGCCTGGGCACGCGAGGCCACCTATGTCTGCGCCTGGCTTGTGCTCATCGGCAGCCTTGCCGTCTCCGCTGTGCCGACATTTGCAGGCAAGCGGCTGAAGCTTCCGGTCGGCACGGTGCTGCCGGTCCTGGCAGGCGGTTCCATCCTGATTGCCGGCATGTTCATGCAGCCATTCATCACATATCTCGTGCTGGCTGCCGCCTATGTGGCGTCGATCCCGGTGGCGGTGATCCGCTTTTATCGTCAGGAAGTTACCTCCTAGGCCCGCGAGGCGGTTCTGCGTTGCTGTTCGGCCTGGCGTTCGCGATGCAGCAGATACAGGCCGCTGGCAATGATGATCGTCACCCCGACAAAGGTCGAAGGTGCCGGCACGTCGCCAAACACAAGATAACCAAGCGTCGCGGCACCGATGATCTCGACATACTGGAACGGGGCCAGAAGGTTGGCCGGTGCATTGCCGGCTGCCCAGACAATGAACGCATGGCCCAGTGTGGCAGCCAGCCCGAGGCCGATGACCCAGGGTATCTCGATCCCGACAAGCATCGACATGCCGGCGCCCGGAAGCTGGAACACGGTGCCAATGACGGTCAGGCCACCAAGGGAAAACATCGCCACGATACTGCCAAGGAACTGCATCTGATAGGGGTTTACCGTTCCCGACAGTTTTCGCGTCAGGATCATGTAACAGGCCATCGACACAGCAGATACCAGAGGAAACACAGCCGCCCATCCGAAGATGACAAGGCTTGGCTGAAGGATCACCAATGTCCCGCCAAGCCCGGCCAGAATGGCGGCGATGCGTCGGATCCGTAACCGTTCGCCAAGAAACACCGCCGACAGAACGGTCAGGATCATCGGCTGGACAAAGAAGATCGCAATGGCCTCGGCCATCGGCAGATGTTGCAGCGCGGCAAAAAAGAACACCGTTGCCATCGCCAGCAGCAGACCGCGCACCGCCTGTATCATGATCGTCCCGGGTGGCACCATCCAAAGGCTGAGACTCACCATGAAGGGCAGCATCAGAACGGTTTGCATGAAAAACCGCCAGAAGGTGATTTCCAGCGGCCCGTGCGTCTCTCCAAGAAGCTTGGCAAACACGTCAAGGAACGGGATGACCATCATGCCCGCGCACATCTGCAGCGCCCCGCGCGGGTGTCGCGATTCCTCTGAAACGGCATGGTCCATCGGCGCATCCTGCACGTCGTAAAGGCCCGAGGTCAATCGCGCGTTTGTGGCATTTTGCCTGCCTTGCCGCGGCAAACCAAACTTGCAGTCGGGCGGGGTTCAGGGCACACTGCGCACTCGAATCTCGCCGACCCGGAAAGATCATGTCCAACAGACTTCTGGAAAAATGCCTGAGTCAGGGTATTCGCATGACAAGCCAACGCCACGTGATTGTCGGCGTGATTGGCGACTCCGAAGATCATCCTGATGTTGACGAGCTGTATCGCCGCGCGGTGAATGAAGACAGCACGATCTCGATTGCCACGGTCTATCGGACTGTCAAACTGCTTGAAGAGGCCGGTGTGATCGACCGGCTGGAGTTTGGCGACGGGCGGGCCCGCTATGAGGAGTCCGGCCAGCATCACGAGCATCTCGTCGATGTCGAGACCGGCGAGGTGATCGAATTCTATCACGCCGAGCTCGAGGCGCTGAAAGAGCAGATCGCCCAAGAAATGGGGTATGAGCTTGTTGATCACCGGCTGGAGTTGTTTGGCCGCAAGCTTGCCGGCGACGGCAATTGACATACGCCTCCCTCCGGCAGCCTGCCGTTCACCCTGATCCATGGCTGTTCCGAGCAAGCTGATGTTCCGGTCAATCCAAAATGTCACCGTTCTGCGGCTTGCCACCGCGCAGGCATTGTCGATGACGACAATGAACATCAACATCATCAATACCGCGCTTGTCGGCGTGCTGATCGCGCCCATGCCCTGGCTTGCGACGCTGGCGCTCTCGCTGCAGTTCCTGACCTCGATGATGACAACACTTCCGGCATCGCTGCTGATGGCGCGTTTCGGCCGGCGGCCGGTGATGATCGCCGGTGTGCTGATCAGTTCGCTGTCGAGCTTTGCACAGGCGATTGCCGTTCTGCGCGGTGACTTCGTGCTGTTCTGTGTCGGCGGCATGGGGCTTGGTGTGGCGCTCGGGATTGCAAGCTATTACCGATATGCCGCCGCCGACGGGGTGCCGATGGCCCTCCGGCCGAAGGCCATCTCGCTTGTTCTGGCCGGCGGGCTGGCAGCCGCCCTGATGGGGCCGGAAATCGCCAAACGGACCGTCGAACTGGTGCCGGGTTCGCTTTATGCCGGTTGTTTCTTCGTCGCGGCGGCGGTGCAGCTGATCTCCATTCCGGTTCTCGCCGGCCTGAAGATCGAGATGCCGCCACGCGATACAGGTGGCGGCCGCCCGATCGGGGTGTTTCTCCGCATGCCGGTCTATCTGGTCGGTGTGGTGTGCTGTGCCATCGGCTATGCGCTGATGAGCTACCTGATGACGGCGACGCCCTTGCAGGTTGTGAATGTTGCCAAGCTTGGCACCTCGGCCAACGCCACCATCATCCAGTGGCATGTTGTGGCGATGTTTCTGCCATCATTTTTCACTGGCAGCCTGATCGCCAGGTTTGGCGCGTTTCGTGTGTTGTGGGCAGGGACGGCATTCTATCTTGCCAGCCTCGCCATGGCGTTGGGGGCCGGTGGGTTCTGGGCCGGTGGGTTCTGGGCCTACTGGGTGGCGCTTCTTCTGGCCGGTCTGGGCTGGAACTGCCTGTTTGTTGGTGGCACATCCCTGGTGGCGCGCGTTGCCGAACCGATCGAACGCGGTCGTGTTCAGGGGTTCGCCGATCTGATGACCATGACAACGGTGGCGATGGCGTCACTGTTTGCCGGTGCCATCCACAGCCAGTTCGGCTGGGAGGCGCTGACCACGGCAGCACTGGTGCCTGTTGGTATCGTTGCGATTGCCATTGCCTGGCTTGGCCTGATCACGAAGCGGCAACAGGCCGGCGCGGTCTGAAACAGCCGGTCTCACCCACAGGGCAGGATCAGCACGCACAATCAGCTAATCAGCCGCCGGTCACGCTCATATGGCGGCTGACTGCGGGACCTGTGTTGCGACGATCGATGATGAAATCATGGCCTTTTGGCTTGCGGCCAATGGCTTCGGCGATGGCATCATCAAGTGCGGGTTCACCGCCGGCACGGAGCGCCTCGCGAAGGTCCGCATTGTCATCCTGACCAAGACACATATAGAGCTGGCCGGTACAGGTGACACGAACGCGATTGCAGCTTTCGCAGAAATTATGCGTCAGCGGCGTGATGAAGCCGAGCTTCTGGCCGGTTTCCTCAACCTTCACATAGCGCGCCGGGCCGCCGGTGCGGAACGGTATGTCGGTCAGGGTGAACCGCTTCGCCAGATCAGCCCGTACCCGCGACAGCGGCAGATACTGATCAAGGCGGTTTTCGGTGCCGATATCGCCCATCGGCATCACCTCAATGATGGTCATGTCGAAGCCCTGATCACCGCACCAGGCCAGCATGTCGCCAAGTTCAGCATCGTTGCTTCCCTTCAGCGCCACCGCGTTGATTTTGACGCCGAGTCCAGCTTCGCGTGCTGCTTCCAGCCCGCCAAGAACCTTCTCAAGATCTCCCCAGCGGGTGATTTCCTTGAATTTTTCAGGGTTCAGCGTATCGAGCGAGATGTTCACCCGGCGAACGCCAGCGTCAAACAGGTCACCGGCCATGCGGCCAAGCTGGCTGCCGTTGGTGGTGATGGTCAGCTCGTCGAGCTGGCCGGACTTCACCTCGGCACCAATGTTGCGGATCAGCTGCATGATGTTGCGGCGGACAAGCGGCTCACCACCGGTCAGCCTGATCTTGCGCACTCCGGCTGCCATGAACCGCCGGCACAGCGTCTCAAGCTCCTCGAGAGTCAGAAGGTCCTTCTTCGGCAGAAAGGTCATCTCCTCGGCCATGCAATAGACACAGCGGAAGTCGCAGCGATCGGTGACCGATACGCGGAGATAATCGACGGTGCGTCCATAAGGATCCACCAGCGGCGCGGGACTGCTCCCGATTTTCGTCTCGGTGAGTGGCGTCATGTCTGAATTGTCCTCCCCAAACGACAATCCACGATGCTACGCGCGGATTTACGCCTTTGGCAAGGAACGCTACGTCGCACCCATACAGGGTCCAAAAGTGCCGCCCACGACCATTCACGACCAGCCACAACCATTTGACCAGCCATTTGA
>NTKV01000076.1 GCA_002457745.1 SAR116 cluster bacterium MED-G06
TGTGATTGCCGCCGCCGAGGCCAGCTTGCGGCTGTTCGCGAATGGCTGCGAGAGCCTTCGCGTGCTGTTCCTCGAGGGCATTGCTGTTGATCCGGCCTATCGCAAAGCCGGCACCGGCAGCGCCCTGATGGCCACAATCGAGGCCTGGGCGACAGCGGAAGGCATCAGCGAAATTGCCTCCAACGCGCTGCTGACCGATGAAACGGGGCAGGATTTTCACCGTGCCCTCGGCTTTATCGAGACCGAGCGTGTTATCGGATACCGGAAAGTGATCGGCGCGAAAACGCCGGGCTAGCCGTCGCGGGTTTCGCCGCTGTCCTCGGGGCGCGCCTCCTCGATATGCGATCGCACACCACGCACCGCCAGCCAGACAAGGAAGGCGATGGCCGGCACCGCGCTTGCCTTCACCAGATTGATGTCCCACCCCCAGTCACCGAGCGGCAACGGCTTTGCCAGATAGCCGACAAGCCCCACGCCGTAATAGGTCACAGCGGCGATCGACAGCCGCTCCACCGTCTGCTGCAGACGCAGCTGCTGGCGGGCGCGGGCATTCATCGAACTCAGCAGATCGCGGTTCTGCCGCTGGATGATCATCTCTGTCTGGGTCTGCAACAGGTCACCGGCACGGGTGATGCGCTCTGACAGGCGCGACAGCCGCTCGGCAAAGGCGCGGCAGCTGTCCAGCGCCGGGGTCATGCGCCGCCCGAGAAAGCCGCTGACCCCCTGGAACCCGTCAAGCCGCGAGAATTGAAGGCTGGCGATGCGGTCCATCAGAATCGCCTCATACGCCTTGGTGGCCGCCAGCCGGTAAGATGTCTTCGAATAGACCCCTTCAAGGTCGGCCGCCTGGGCCGACAGCACCGACAACAGCTGCTGCACCTGTCCGTGTGACTGTTTGATCTGCGCCGCCAGGTCGGTGGTCAGGCCGCCGACCGTGCGCTCGATCCTGCCAAGCGTCGCCCCGTTCTCGCGCACCGTGGCAAATCCCAGAAGGGCCAGCATCCGGTATGTCTCCAGCTCGACGATCCGCTGCACGATGCGGCCCATCCTGTTTGGCGAGATCTTCTCGTTATAGAGGGCGATGCGCGAGAAGCCCGCCTCATCTATGTCAAAGGCGAAATGAAGCTGCGCCGCGCCGCCTCCGAACTGGTTCGAGGCAATGGCGCGACTTTGCATCCGCTCCTTCATCGTCTCCGGCGTCGTGCCGGCAGGAGGCTTGCCGCCGATTTCCAGCCAGATGGCATGAAACACCGGCGCAGGAATGCCACGCGCCCAGGCCAGCGGCAGATGCGTGACCGTCGCGTCGAAGGCATCCTTGAGAAGCCCGGTTCTGGCAGCATGCCCCTTTTCAATCAGGCTCAGCGACAGGAATTCGGTGTGCTGCTCGACCCGAAGCGCATAGCCATCCATGTCCAGCCGCAGGAATTTCGCGCCGCTGGCGATCGGATCATGCCCGTTGGTGAGAAGAAATTCATTGATGTAGTCGAGGACCGGCGCGGTATCACCCGATGTCAGGAACACATAACGGATGAAGCGTCCCGCCCCGTCAAAATCATGAAAGGCGCGGGCATGAAGCTCGTCGGACAAACTGCGGCGAAGGTCATGTTCCTGCATACACGGCGACTCCTGTTATCACGCAACACACGCCGTCAGGCAGTTCCTGCGATGATCCCCGGTCCCCCACAGCCATCGGTCAGCGGGGAAGAAGCTTCTCGATGGTGTTTATGACCTTGCGCGAATCAGGCGCGGTTGTCGAGGCGAACCATTCGACAAGATTGCCGTCGGCATCGATCACATGCTTGTAGAAATTCCAGCGTGGCACTTTCATCCCGCCCTGCGACTTTACCCACTGGTAATAGGGATGGGCGTCAGGCCCCTTGACCTTCACTTTTTCGGTCATCGGAAAATCAATGCCGTAATTGATCTCGCAGAACTGCTTGATCTCGGCAGAGCTTCCATATTCCTGGCGGCCGAAATCATCACTTGGCACGCCAAGCACAACAAGGCCGCGGTCACGATACTGCTCCCATATCGTCTGCAACGCCTCATATTGGGGCGTGAACCCGCACATCGAGGCGGTATTGACCAGAAGCACAGGCTTGCCGGCAAACCGTGCCAGCGGCAGGGCGCCGCCCTCGATATTCTCGAAGGTGAAATCATGCGCCGTGACAGGCGCGCTCACAGCCGACTGCACCACAAAGGCCTCCATTGCGACAAACAGCGCGACGACGTTCATTCCGATACAGGCGAGAAACCGGCGAAACCGGCCTATACTTTCGCGTCGTGCCATCGTAAGTCATTCCAAATTGCTTTAACCCGCCTTCATGTGGGGTCTTCGCGCCAGTTTCCAATGGGCGCGGATCCGGAATGTGCGAATGTCAGGAGTGCCAGGTGGACGAGACGCAGCAGACACCCATCGAGACAGCCGGCGAAACCAATGTCATGGACCGTGTTCTCGGCACCTTTGACGGCATTGTCGACAATGCCACAGGGTTTTTCGGTTCGGCGGCTGGCAACGCCAGGGTTGCCGGTGCGGGACTTGTCGAAAAAGGCAGCGAACTGACCGGATCGATTGGCGAAAAGGCCACCGGCGCCGCCGGCGATATCGGCACGGTGATTGGCGAGAATTTCGATGCCGCCGTGACCTTCGCCAAGGGCCTGTTTGGCGGCTGAGCGCCGGCTCGCTGGCTTCGTCCGGCCGTATCTTCGGACAAATTGACGCGAAGATGATCACCGGGCGTGACTTTGCCCCGGCAGGTGGTATCGTTTCCTCGTAGTTTTTAACAACGCAAAGGAGGTGATCTGATGTCTAGAGAGATTGGTTTTGACGGTGCAAGTGCAACAGGTGGACTGAAGAGCAGCCTCGTCAGCGTCATCTGACGCAGCAGATTTTGCACAAGTCATATCCAGCAAATCGAAAGGGAGGCCATCCGGCCTCCCTTTTTTGATCTGCGCTTTCAGGCTTGAGACCCGCCGGCTCAGTTGGCTTTCTTGAAGGCCTCGATGGCAGCCGCAAGCTGTTTCTTTTCCTTGCAGTTGAAACTGCATCCCTTGCTGAGCCGGGCAAGGAGTGCCTCGGCCCCGGCAAGATTGCCAAGCGTCAGGTAAAGCTCGCCTTTATATTCCAGCGCACCCTTGTGGTTCGGGTCAATCGCCAGCGCCTTGTCATAGGCCTTTTCGGACGCGGCGTAATCGCCAAGCTTGCGCGAGGCATAGCCGGTCAGGTTCCAGGCATCGGCACTGTCAGGACTCTTCCTGATTTCCGCCTCGAGAAACGTCAACGCACCGGCATAATCTTGCTTGTTGATCAGGGTCTGTGCCTTGCGCATCTCCTTGGAGATCGCATCAACCGCATAGCCTGACCCACCGGAGGATGAACCAGACGAGGATGATCCGCCGTAATCCCCTGCCGCATGGGCCATCATCGGCATCAGTATGGCTGCGGCGACAAAGGCCACCGCCGCCAGAATCAGCAGGCGTGGAGACGGCCGTTCGTCCGCACGGGCTTTTGCCCTGATCGTAAGAGGGGTCCGCCGGCTCATTTTTCCGTCTCCCCACCAGCATCGATCCATTCGCCAATGCCGCCGACATTATGAACCTTGGTGTACCCCATTTCGCTCAGCGTCTTGCCGGTCAGCGCGGCCATGCCGCCAGCGCCACAGACAAGCACAACATCGCTGTCCTTGCTGAGCGCGTCATTGTGAAGCGGGTGCGCATCGTCCGCCGCAAATTCCATGAAGCCGCGCGGAATGCGCAGCGCGCCGGCGATGGTCCCGGTCTTGGCGATGTCACCGCTGTCGCGCACATCGACAAAGACGGCGCCGCCAGCCTTGTGGATTTCGATGCCCTGCGCGGCTGTGATCCGCGGCACGACCGCGTTTGCTTCTTCGAGATAGTCGGTTGCGTGTTTCATGTCTCTCTCGCCCGGTTGGTGGCCATCCCCCGATGATCCGACTCAAGAGATGGGGACTGGCGACCCGGGTTCAAGAAAGAGCCCCCCCGGAAAGATGATCCCGGAAATATGATCCCCGAGAGAGGATCCCCGAAAGAGGATCCCCGAAAGAGGATCTGGGGGAAAATCAGGAAGACACGCCTATGTCATCACACAGGCTGGCACCGCACAGCTGCTGCAATGCCGCTGGTGAGGCCTGAAACACACAATGCGGGTGGCCGGCAGCGGACCAGACGGTCTCGAAGCGGAACAGCGAGCTGTCCATGAATACAGGCACATCGTCCGGCAGACCGATGGGCGACACCCCGCCAATGGCATAACCGGTGGCGGCCTTGACCCGCGCCGCGTCAGGGCGCCGGCACGGTGCTCCGCTTCCGGTCAGGCTGGCAAGCGCCTTCACATCACATTGCCGGTCACCAGCCACCAGCGCCATGACCGGGTCTTCCGCCTCGCCTGTCACAAACATCAGCGTCTTGACGATGGCACCGGTCTCCACGCCAAGCCCTGCCGCCGCCTCTTCGGCGCTTCGTGCGGTGTCCTCGAGCGCAATCACCTGATGCGGGTGGTCCGCGCGCGCCAGGCAGGCGGTCACATGCTGGACAGAGGAATGGGACAGGAACCGCTCACTCATCGACGCGCTCTGCTGCCGTCAGGCATAATCGGGCAGGGAAACAGGCGGGGTCTTGAGGCTGCGCGACAGCAGCTCGATATGCGTCGGGCTGATGCCACAGCAGCCGCCAATGATATCAGCACCATTTTCCACCCACTGTTCGGCAAAGCGCAGATAGGCTTCCGGGGTGATATCCTTGCGAAGATGATGAACGCTGGAATTCGACCCTTCATATTCCTCGTCCATCAGCGGAAAGGCATTGGCATAGGCCCCGATCATCGGACGCGCCGCGCCATGCTGAGAGGTAAAGGCTTCGAGCTCGGCCCGCGAGAGCCGCACCGCGTCATTCATCACTTCGGGCTGGCTGCAGTTGAACAGCAGGGCATCGAACCGCATGCCCTCGATCGACAGCAGCAGCTCAGACAGCGGCTCACCGGAGCGAAGCCGTGGCGCGCCATCGGTCGGGTCACGGTCTTCAAGCGTGACCGACAGCCACAGATCGGCCGCACAGTCGGAAAACACGTCGAGATAGGTTGTTGCCTCGGCCACCGACCCCAGCGTCTCGCCAATGAAGATATCGGCCACAGGCGCCAGATAGCGACGGAACTGCTGCATCATGCGGCGCGCGCCCTGCACCTCGAACTCATCAGGCAGATAGCTTCCAAACATCGGCGGGATGCTGCCAGCAACCTGCACCTCCCGCGGCACTGCGTCTGCCGCATCGCGGGCAAGCTTTGCTGCCAGTTCCAGAAGCGCCCCGCCCTGATCCTCGTAGCGGTCCTCACCGATATGAAACGGCACAATGGCGTAGGTGTTGGTGGTGATGATGTCGGCGCCAGCCTCGATGAACTGGTCGTGAACGTCACGAACCGTCTGCGGCGCCTCCATCAGGGCCAGGGCCGACCATTCAGGCTGCCCGAAGGGGGCGCCGTTGGCCTGAAGCTGTCGTCCGATGCCGCCGTCGAGAATAATCACCGCAAACCCCTGTATCTGATGCCGTCAATGTAGACTGCCGCCGCCCCCAATAGCAAGCCGACGCAGGCGCGCCCGGTAATGTGAATTGCCGCACCTTGGCCAGTGTGCGATGATCTGCGCCTGAGACGCCATCCGGCAATGCTGGCCGGTGATGCTAGACAGTGATGCTGGCCAGTCGGATTGGCGCACCTGAGCCTGTGGAAACCAGACCCGTGTATGATGCAGGACTTGCAGCGCGACTCGACGAAATCATGGCCGGCATGCTGGACATGGAGGTCACCCGCATGTTTGGCGGCTATGGCTTTCTGATGAACGGCCATATGTGCGTTGGCGTCTGGAACGATGTGCTGATCATCCGCATCGGCGGTGAAGGCTGGGCCGCCATCGAAGACCAGCCCCATGTCAGGCCGATGGACCTGACCGGTCGCGTGATGAAGGGCTGGGCCATGATCGAGGCAGAGGGGGTGTCGGAAGATGCCGATCTGCAGCGCTATGTCGACATGGCGATCATGTTCTGCGCGGCGTTGCCGCATAAACCGGGGAAATGACCCGTCGCGCGACCCTAGCCGATATCGAACCCGCACATCTGGGCGATGGCGCGAACAACATCCTGGCTCCGCACCGCAAACGGCAGCACGGCAATGGCCGCAAGCATGATCACCGCCCAGATCAGCCAGACGGACAGATCGGCGGAGCGCTCCCCACCTGACCCGGCGTCATGCTCCGGGGTTTCGCTGTTCTGATGGGGCGCTGGCTGGGTCATAAACCGCCCCTACGACCCGGTCCGCATGACAAATTCGAGGCCGGATTGCGAACCGACATAGAGTCCCGGTTTCTGCATTTTCAGCGAGACAAGCAAATTGCCGCCGCCATCCAGCATCACATCGACGCGGTTGCCGGAAATCCGGACAATGCTGCCGGTGGCATCCTTGCCAGTATCGGTGCAGGACAGGGTGACAGTCTGGTCGAGGGTCAGCATCGCGGTCTCCTGGTGCGGTCATCCAGATAATAGCACAGGCCCCTATTGCAGGTCGATGGCGTGCGCTTTCAGATCTTCAAGCTTGCAGACGGCAAGTGTCACCTGGTTGGTGGATTGCAGCCTGACCTTCGGCGCTTTTCCCGCCTCGCGTGCCTGCTCCCACCGCCCGGCACACAGACACCACTGATCACCGTCCTTCAGTCCGGGAAAGCCGAATTGCGGCATTGGCGTCGACAGGTCATTGCCGACGCTCTTGGAAAAGGCAAGGAACTCTTCGGTCATCACCGCGCAGACGGTATGAAGCCCCTGATCCTGCGGACCGGTATTGCAGCAGCCATCACGAAAGAATCCGGTCATCGGATCCTCGGAACAGCCCTGAAGCTGTCCACCAAGAACATTCTTCTGGCCCTGGGGCCGCCCCTGAGTGCCGTCCATGCTGCGCTCCTGCCGCTATCCGTTGCTGTCTAGATATGGGGCGTCGAGCACCACCATTCTAGACTCGATGTCATCTTCCAGCCTTGCCATGAACTCGCGGCGCGACAGGCCGGGGGGGATTGGCGGCAGAAACTCCACCTCGATCTGGCCGGGACGCTTCAGCCAGCTCTTCCGTCCCCATACGTGACCCGAATTCAGCGCGATCGGCACCACCGGCAGGCCGGTTGCCTCATAAAGAGAGAAGACGCCGATCTCGTAACGAAGTGACGCCCCCGGTGCGGCACGCGTTCCCTGCGGAAAGATCAGTATCGAACGACCAGCGCCAGCCGCGGCCACCGCGTCATCGCGAAGCCTGCGCAGCGCCTTCATGCCGCCCGACCGGTCAACAGCAATGCAGCCGGCTTTCCGGAAATACCATCCCAGAAAAGGCAGGCGCAGCAATTCGCGTTTCAGCACCACCATCGGCGTGTGCAGGATCAGCGCCAGCACCACCGTCTCCCATGCAGACTGGTGCTTGGCGGCGTAAATCACCTGCTGGTCCAGATGAATCTCGCCGGTCAGCCTGTGCGTGCCTCCGGCGATGCGAAGTGTCTGCACCGTGATCCAGCCCCACAGACGCGCAACCCCGCGGATCACCGCCGGTGGCAACAGCAGTGACGGCAGCACCAGCAGCGCCAGCAGAATAGTGACGCCGTAGAACAGGATGTTGAAAATCAGCGATCTGAGATACACCATGGCGGGGACAATAGGCAGTTTGGAAGAGGCCTGCAATCATGGTCGACACATCGCATGACAGCCCCGGCACACCGGCAGATGACCATGGCTGGCAGCAACGGGCCAGGATGGCGCTCGCCGCCGCCGCCGCGGGTGACCGGCTGGTCACCTATGCCGAACTTGCCGATGCCGCCGGGATCACCGGCAAACACCGGATCAACAGGCTGACTGGCTGGCTGGAGGCCGAGCTTGAACATGAAGTCGCCGCCGGCGCGCCGCTGCTGACGGCACGGGTGATTTCACGGGCGCGGGGCGGCCTTCCGGCCCCTGGCTTTTTCCTGAAATGTGCCGAACTTGGTCTGTATGCCGGGCCGCCTGACGGCGCCGAGGCATTCGCCTTCCACCTGAACTGCCTTCGTTAGCCGCTAACGCGGATGCGGGCTAGCCGCCGACGCGGATGTGAAAGGTGAAGATCCCGCCAGCCGCGTCATTGCGCAGAAGCCGGTGACCGGCAGTGTCACAGAAATGCTCGAAATCCAGCGGCGCGGCCGGGTCATCGGCGGTGACCTCGAGAACGCCGTTGGTCATCTGCGCAAGCTGGCGGCGTGCCTTCAGCACTGGCAGCGGACATTTCAGGCCGGTGAGGTCGAGTGACTGGCTGATCTGATAGGTGGCGGCGTCCATAATCCGCCGACCCTAGACCGCGCGGCGGAACAGGACCAGTGCCAAAACATCGCAGCAGCGCTTGCCAGCCGAGGTTGCCAACCGCTAGATAGGCGCATGAGCATCTGGGGCATGATCATCGGCGGCGCGGCAGGCGCCGCTCTCGGCGGGCCGATCGGCGGGCTTCTCGGCGCCGCCGCAGGCATTGCCGTGGAACGCGGATTCGTCACTCCGGCGCGTCTCGCCGCGTCGGAGAATGATGCCAGCCGGAAAGTTGCCTTTACCGTCGCGGTCATCGCCCTGTCGGCGAAAATGGCAAAGGCCGACGGGGTGGTCAGCCGTGACGAGATTTCCGCCTTTCGCCGGCGTGTCGATATCCCGCCGGCCGAGGTGGCACAGGTTGGGCGGTTCTGGGATCTGGCCCGCCAGACAAAGGACGGCTTCGAGGGCTACGCCACACAGGTGTCGCGGATGTTCAGCCCGCGCGCGCCGGTTCTGGAACAGCTTCTCGACCTTCTGTTTTACATCGCCGGGTCCGACGGCAGGCTGACAGCCCCCGAAATAGAATATCTGGCGCGGGTCAGCGATATCTTCGGCTTTGATGAGGCAGACTTCCAGCGGATGCTGGCGCTGCACGCCGAGGAAGGACCTCGCCCCTGGGATGTGCTGGGGGTCGATCCGGCGATCAGCGATGAGGAATTGCGACGGCACTGGAAGACACTGGCGCGGGACAACCATCCGGACCGGCTGATTGCCGATGGCATGCCCGAGGAGTTCATCAACGCGGCCACCGAACGGCTGGCCCGCATCAATGCTGCCTTTGACAGCATGGCGCGCTCCCGCGGGATGGTTGGGAGCTGACATGCCGACACCGTTGCTGACCATTGCCGATGCCGGCATCAATCTTGGTGACCGCTGGCTCCTTCGCCATGCCGATGTGACGCTTCATGCCGGTGACCGGCTGGCGCTGGTCGGACGGAACGGTGCCGGCAAGTCCAGTCTGATGAAGCTGATGGCAGGGCGCACCGACATGGATGAGGGCAGCCTGTGGATGGCCCCGGGATCCAGTGTCGCCTATCTGCCGCAGGCCCCTCAACTGCCAACCGGCATGACCCTGCGAAGCGTGGTTGTCGCCGGTCATGACGCCGACTGGCTGGGACGGCCGGTCCCTGTCCACAAGGCCGAGGAATTCCTCATGCGGCTCGGCCTCGACCCCGACAGGATGAGCGACGGGCTGTCCGGTGGCGAGGCGCGGCGTGTGTCGCTGGCCCGCGCACTCTATACCGAGCCTGACGTGCTGCTTCTCGATGAGCCGACCAACCATATGGACATGCCGACCATCGAGTGGATGGAAGATATGCTGCGCCAGCATCGTGGCGCACTTCTGGTGGTCAGTCACGATCGCGCCTTTCTCCGCAACCTTGGCACCGGCATTGTCTGGCTTCACCAGGGCAAGCTTCGCCGCCGAGACGGTGATTTCGGACAGTTCGATGGCTGGTCGGAAGGGATTCTCGCCGAGGAAGCTGTCGTCCTTCACAAGATGGACCGCAGGATTGCGGCCGAGACGAAATGGTCGCGCGAGGGCATCTCCGCCCGCCGCAAGCGCAATCAGGGGCGGCTACGCGAGCTTGAGGCGCTGCGCCTGGAACGGGCCCACACCGGCGGCATCGCGCAGCGGGCGATGAAGATGGAGACCGGTCCAGCCGAAGGTGGTGGCCAGCTGGTCCTCGAGGCGATCGACCTGTCGGTTTCAGTCCCGCTGGCAAAAACCGAGGCCGGTGACGAGGAAGCGCGCCGCCAGCTTCTGAACCATTTCAACATGCTGGTGCGGCGCAGCGACAGGATCGGCATTGTCGGGCCGAACGGCATTGGCAAATCGACGCTGGTGAAGGTGCTTCTGGGACTGGACGAACCGGATGGCGGGCGGGTGCGACAGGGATTTGGCCTCCTGCCGGCCTATTTCGACCAGCAGCGCAGCGCACTTGACCGAAACTCCTCTCCCTGGACAGTGCTGACCGGCGGCAGCAGCGACATGATCGAGGTGGCCGGCACGGCCCGCCATGTCACCGCCTATCTTCGCGACTTCCTGTTCGACGACCACAAGATGACGCAGAAGGTGGCGACCCTGTCGGGGGGCGAGCAAAACAGGCTGCTGCTGGCGAAGCTGTTCGCCGAGACGCATAATTTCCTGGTCCTGGACGAGCCGACGAATGATCTCGACATGGAGACACTTGACCTGCTTCAGGAGGTGATCGCCGAATATGACGGCACCATCCTGATTGTCAGTCACGACCGCGATTTCCTCGACCGCACGGTGACCGCCATCCTGGCCTTCGAAGGCGACGGCAAGGTCAGCGCGCATGCCGGCGGCTTTTCCGACTATCTGGGACGCCGCACCGCCGCCGAGACGCGCCGCGCAGCCAAGGAAGCAGCCAAGGAAGAGGCGAAGAAAGGGGGCGGCAGGAAGGCCGTGGCGAAACCGACCGGCAACCGCACGGCGAAACTGAGCTTCAAAGACCAGCACGCCCTCGACACGCTTCCCGGCGAGATCGAGGCGCTTGAGACAGACATCACCAGCCTTGAGGCACAGCTTGCCAGGCCGGACTTCTTCACCAGCGACCCGAACGGATTCAACGCCGCCGCCGACCGGCTTGCCGCGGCCCGCGCCGCGAAAGACGAGAAGGAACTTCGCTGGCTGGACGCCGCCGAAAAGGCAGAGGCGCTGGACGCCGAGAAAAGCTAGCCGCGCCGTCGGGTCAGGCCCGGGCCAGACCGGCATCACACCCGCATCATCAGGATCACGCCGCAGATACACAGCGTGGCCAGGGCCAGCATCATCGGGATCAGACAGACCTGAAACAGGGCTTCGCGTCCGGCGATCTTGCCTGTCCATACCTCCATCTTCCGGTCCAGAAAGACGGAAAAGGACGGCCACCCTGCCATTTCCCGGCGCAGCATCAGCAAGGGAAGGCCGCAATAGATCACGAAGAATCCGATGCCGATAACAATCATGTATTCGACATAGGCCTGCCCCCAGAACAGGACCACGAAACTGCCAAGCATGATTGTCATCGAGGCCAGAAAGCCG
>NTKV01000077.1 GCA_002457745.1 SAR116 cluster bacterium MED-G06
AAACTCGGTGCATCGCGCACACCTGTTCGCATGGCGTTGAAACTTCTTCACGCAGAAGGGTTGCTGACCAAGCTGGACGGGCGTGGTTACAGGGCAAGGCAGTTCAGCGAGGAGGCTCTGCTGCAGGCCACCGAAGTGCGCGGCGTCCTCGAAGGCCTTGCCGCCCAGAGGCTGGCGCGCACCGGACTGTCATCCCTCAACCGGGAACGGCTCGACAGATCCGTCGAGGCCACCGCCGCCATCATCACCCGCGGCATTGTCGACAAAGAGGCGATCGAGGCCTTCGCCGTCGCCAACCTGATCTTTCACCGGACAATCATGCAGGGAAGCGACAACCCCTTCATCGAGGACTGCCTTCGCCGGCTCAAGGTGATGCCTGACAGTGGCGTTGGTGAGGTGCTGGGCGGAGACCGGGTCACCTGGTCGCTCAACCGCATCATTGTCAGCCACAGCCAGCATCTGATCATCAAGAAAGCCATCGAGGCCGGTGACGGCGCACGCGCCTTCAACATGATGCGCGAACATTCCAGCGCGCCAGCCGAATATCACGAGCTGTTCTGACCGGGCGGCAGGAACGGGCAACAGGAACGGGCGTCAGGAACGGGCAGCAGGGACGGGCTGATCGTCTCCTCAGAGAATGACAGCCTGTTCGAATGACCGGCTGCCAATGCCGTCTTCGAAGATTCCCTTCTCATCTATCCACTCGCGCGACTTCTCGTAGATGTCGCGGGAATAGTCCTCGAACACGATGCGTTCACCCGGACCGAACAGTCTTGTATCGATCTGGTCACGGAACCTGTCGGGAAACTCGTTGCGGTAGTAATGGGTGTAGAGCTCCGGCCGCAGGTCGATATCCGCCTGCGCGCGGCGCAATGCGGCAAAATATTTCTCGATATCATTGAGGCTCGCATCCTCGGCCACCATCGCCGCCATCATGAAGCTGGTATCAAGCACTTTCCGGAAGCCAAGCTGCTGCATGAAATAATAGGGGCCACTGAACAGGCTGACTGCCGGCACATTGCCGTCGATCAGATGCTCCATCCGGCGAAACAGCAGGCCATCCGAGTAGGACAGGTTGATCTCGTCATCTGACAGGAACGGTTCCAGCGCCTGGATCGTCGAATAGTGGCTTCCGGACTGGTAGCCGACGGAAATCGGCACATTCGCCAGATCCTCAGGCGTTCTGATATCTGAATCGGCAGGAACGAAGATCCCGCAAGGCGATACCGAATAGGCCTTGCCATAGAGGCGCCCATGTCCCGACGCCGCCGCCACATTCACCGTCCAGTGACAGGCGCAGCTGACATCGCTGGTACGGCCCTTCTCGAAGGTCTGGTAGGCCCCGACCTTGTCACCAAGATCATGCACATGGTTGGTGGCAGACTTCAGCTGGTCTTCAAGCGCATAGACCAGCCCTTCATCGTCGAAATAGCCTTTCTCGACCGCCACCCATTCATGGAGCCGCATATGCGGCGCAATAACAAATTCTCCAGCCATGGTGATCTCCGCGCTCCTGTGCCCTGCACTGTCACCTCCCATACAACCAGATAGACAGGGGCTTTATCAAGTGATGACAGGCTTTGCCGCACGCCAGCGGCAAAAGGTACCTGTAGCTTCCGCAGGCCCGAGAGCCTAATGTAGAGCAGGACCGCCATCCTCCAACGTAATGTCATGAACAAGAGATAGGGTGAATTTGAATGGCTGATCTGGCACCACTGGACGAAGACATCACGCTGCAACAACTCGATGAAGCGCCCTACCCCATCTACCAGCGGCTCCGCAGGGAGGCACCGGTGATTCGCGTCAAGGCCACCGGGCGCACCATGCTCACCAAGGCCGAGGACACCAAATATGTGAAGGACAATCCGGAGCTGTTCAGCTCGGATGACCCGAACACGCCGATGAAGCGGGCTTTCCAGGCGCATACGCTGATGCGAAAGGATGGCGAGACGCATATGCGTGAGCGCATGGCGATGGCACCTGCCTTCAGCCCACGGGTCATCAGAACCGACTGGATTCCGCAATATATGCGCATTGCCGAGGAGTATGTGAGCCGCCTGCCACGCGGTGAGACTGTCGATCTGTTCCCGGCGCTGGCCGGGCCCTATTCAGCGCGCGGCCTGGCTGTTCTTCTCGGCATCGAGGAGGCAAGCGACGATGACCTGCAACGCTGGTCACAGACCCTGATCGACGCTGCCGGCAATTTCGGCTGGCGTGACGAACCTTTCGCCAGATCTGACAGCGCCAATGCCGAAATGGATGCGCTGTTCGACAGCCTTCATGAACGGCACCTTGAATCGCCCAACAACTCCGCCATGTCGGTCATGCTCAATGCCGAAGACCCGATCGAAATGACGCAGATTTATGCCAACATCAAGATTGCTATCGGCGGCGGCATCAACGAACCACGGGATGCCCTGAACACCATCCTGTTCGGTTTGTTGACCAACCCTGACCAGCTGCGGCAGGTGAGACAGCAGGATGACTGGGAGCGCGCCTTTGAAGAGGGCATCCGCTGGGTTGCCCCGATCCAGGTTTCGTCACGACTGGTCAATGAAGACACTGAAATCCGTGGCTATCATATCCCGAAGGGCGACACGGTGATGACCATCCAGGCCAGCGCCAACCGTGACGAGGACCGCTATGAGGATGGCGAGTCCTTTCAGGTTTACCGGGACAGACAGTCGCATCAGGCCTTTGGCAACGGGCCGCATTTCTGCCAGGGATCACATGTGGCACGCCGTGCTGTTGCCCATGTGATGCTGCCACTGCTGTTCGACAGGTTTCCGAACATGACCATCCCCAGCCTTGACGACGTCAAATGGCGTGGCTTCGGGTTCCGTGGCCCGACCCAGATTCCGATCAGACTGCAATAGCCTGTCTTTCGGACCCGAACAAAGGCCATAGAATGAAACATGCCCGGACCATGTTCTCTGCCATGTTCTCTGCCATGTTCCCTGGCATGTTCCCTGGCATGTTCCCTGGCATGTTCCCTGGCATGTTCTCTGGCATGTTCCCTGGCATGTTGGCTGCCCTGCTGGTGATGGCCGGCTGGCCGCAGCTGGCGGCCGGGCACGGTGATGGGCATGATGATGTGCATATCGCGGTGCCGTCACCTGACTGCATCCAGACCATTCTGGACACGGATACCGGCGTTCAGGCTGACGACTGTCTTGTCGCGCTTGCTTCCATCATGTCGCGTGACGGCAGTACCCATGACGGCATGCTCTACCCGATCGCCGAGCTGCAGACCGACCGTTACAGCATGATGATCCATTATACCGGCGGTGCGTTTCCTGACGCCGCGCTGCGCAACTGGCCACTCTCGATTGACCTGAATTTCGGCGGCAGCGGATGGTTTTCCTACCTTCTTGTGCTGGTGGAAACCCGCGCCGGCAAGGTTGCCTCGGGCTTCGTCCGGCAGGCCGGAGACAGGTGCAATGACGGTTATGCCAGATGGGACGGGTTTTCCGAAAACGGCAATGGCACCTATGTGCGCAGCGCAACGCCGTTCCGGCTGGTCAATCCGCTCGACGAGACGAACTGGCGCGGCGTGGAAAACGCCATGCTGTTCGAGGGCAAGGATGAAACGGCCAAACGAGCGGAAATGCTGACGCTTGCTGACCCGCCTCTCTATCAGTCCTGGCTTCCCTATCAGGATCTGGAAAATTGCGCTTCATGCTGCGTCGGCGAGATTGTCGTCATGCAGAACATGATCGGCACCGAAGTTGACCCGGGGCGCGACTACGGCGTGCTGGGCGTGATCCTGCATCCGCAGCAGATTGCCAGCCTTGCCGGCTCTGACAAGATCGGTGACCGCTGTCTGGCGGCCGGGATCGAGGCCGGGATCAGGGCCGGGCTGGATGCCGTCACCGGCATGGCGGAGCCGTCAGGGCCGGATGGTAAAAGCCTGTTTCTGTATCGGGACAGCTGGCTCAATATCCGTGACGGACTCGCCGCCGCCTGCCCTGACTAGGATGTGCCACCGCAGACTGTGGGCCGGCAGTGGCAGCGCCGTGTCTCAGGCTGTCTGATGCGGCAGCTTTGCTTCCACCATGCGCACCCACAGGCTGGCCCCCATGGGCAGGAGCTCGTCATTGAAATCATACAACGCGCTGTGAAGGGATGGCGATTCCATGCCGGCGCCAAGCCAGATATAGGCCCCTTCCTTTTGCTGCAGCATATAGGAAAAATCTTCGGCCACCATCGCCGCGGTCATGTCGGTTTCCAGCCCGTCCGGGCCCAGAACCTCGGATATCACGCCGCGCGCCACCACCGCATCTTCTTCATGATTGATGGTCGGCGGATAGCCAGGGCGGACCTCCATGCTGACGTCGCATCCTGTTACCTTCGCCGCTGTCTTTGCGACAGTCTCTATCTGTTGCAGAAATTCGTCCCGTGTTTCCGTCTTCATCGTGCGCAGCGTGCCGCCGATTGTGGCGGTATCAGGAATGACATTGAAGGCGCTGCCGGCCTGCAGCTTGGTCAGGGACAGGACCGCCTGGTCAAACGGACTCAACTGACGCGAGACAAGGGTCTGCAGCGCCACCGTGATCATGCCTGCAGCCACAATCGGGTCTCTGGTCTGATGTGGCAGCGCCGCGTGCCCGCCCTGCCCCTCGATGGTGAGAACGAACATGTCGGCTCCCGCCATGGCAGGCCCGATATGGGCAAGCGCGCGTCCGGCCTCGAGTCCGGGCCAGTTATGCATACCCCAGACAGAGTCCATCGGGAACCTGTCGAACAACCCGTCATTGATCATCGAGCGCGCGCCTGCATGGCCGCCTTCTTCAGCAGGCTGGAAAATACAATAGACCTTGCCCTCGAAATGCCGTTTGGCTGCCAGATATTGCGCGGCGCCGAGAAGCATCGTTGTGTGGCCATCATGGCCGCAGGCATGCATCCGGTTGGGATGTCTGGATGCGTAGGACAGGTTGGTCCTCTCCTCCATGGGAAGCGCATCCATATCGGCCCGCAACCCGATGGCGGGCACCGGGCCGTCATCGCTGTCCTGCCCATGGATGACGCCGACAATGCCGGTCTTGCCAAGACCCCTGTGAACCTCGATGCCAAAGCTCTCCAGCTTGGCCGCGACAAACGCCGAGGTCATCTCCTCTTCATAGGCGATTTCCGGACACTGATGCAGATGCTGGCGCCAGGACGCCATCTCTGGCTGTCTGTCTTTGATCTCAGCAATCAACCGCATGGGGTTACTCTTCCGAAGGTGTCGGCTTTGCTCTATGGCGCATCAGGATATAGCCGCTTCCCAGGATCGCCAGCACAGCAAGGCTCGTACGGAACACACCACCCATCATGAACAGCGGCACTGACAGTACCAGCAGAAGCAACGGCGAATAGAGCCTCTCGAGCATGCTGCCGCTGCCACGTTGTTTCTGGAACAGCGGGAACACTGTCGAAAACAGCGCGATAATGGCAAAGAACAGCGACCATGGCCGCGTGATGAACAGCATCGGGTCAGAATTGATTGCCAGCGCCCTGGCAAGGTTCAGCTCGGCAATATCGCCAAGCACCACGCCAAGGATCATCGGGGCAAGCGGGAACCCATACTGCCGCATGGTAAAGCCGAGCAGCCCGAAGAAGAACAGTGTCCAGATATCCTCGACCGAATTATGCAGCGCGAACACACCGATGGTGGCAAAAGTCAGGATCACCGTCGCAAGGACATAGGCCTTGATCCTCGTCACCAGAACAAACACCCGCAGGACGATCGATTGCATCCCCAGCATGATGAAGCTTGCCAGGAAGAAGGCGATATAGATCGAATAGGCAAGAACAGGCTCGTCCGAAATGAAGGTCGGGCCCGGAACGATGTCATGCATCAGAAGGGCGCCAAGCATGATGGCGGCCGTGATGTCGCCCGGAATGCCAAGCGCCATGAGCGGCGTCAGGGCGCCGCCTTCGACAGCGTTGTTCGATGCTTCCGGCGCGATGATCCCGCGCGGGTCACCTTTGCCGAATTGCGAATCATCCTTTGCGGCTTTCTTCGCCTGGTCATAGGACAGGATGTTGGCGATCGATCCCCCGGCCCCCGGCAGCGTTCCGGTGAACATGCCGATCAGCGCCGAGCGCACCACGTCAAACCAGTTCTGCATCAGAATCTTGATCGCCCGGCGGTGCTCGATCCTGACCTCAACGCGCCTCTGGTCGCTCAGCGCCTTTCGGGCATTCACCGGGTCCCTGAGGTCGGACAGAAGCTGCGAGAAGGCAAACAGGCCGATAAGCACGGCGATGAAGTCAAAGCCTGTCAGCAGATAGTCAGACCCGAAATCAAACCTGCCAACGCCAACCGCGTCATCCTCGCCAACCGTCCGGATCAGCAGACCGGCCGCGCCAGCAATCAACCCCTTGACGAGATGTTCACCGGCAAGAGACGCCGTCACCGTCAGCGCAAACATGACCAGCATGAAGAAATCCCAGGGCTGGAACTCCAGACCGACCGCTGCCAGCTGCGGCGCGAACAGCACAAGCAACGCCGCCGAAATAATGCCGCCACAGAATGACGACCAGACGCCGATTCCCAGTGCCAGACCAGCCTCGCCCTTGCGCGCCATCGGGAATCCGTCGAATGTGGTGGCGACAGAGGACGGCGTACCGGGAATGCCGGTCAGGATTCCTGACATGAGACCGCCCGACAGGCCGCCGACCAGAACCGAGATCATCGTGGCCAGGCCTTGCGCCGGCGGCATCGAGAATGTGAAGGGCAGGGTCAGCACAACCGCCATGGCAATCGTGAAGCCCGGAATGGATCCCGCCAGCAGGCCGGCGCCGACGCCGATGACCATGAACAGCAGGGTCGCAGGATCGATGATGTTCGCCAGTGCTGACAGAAAAATATCCATGCTACACCTAGAACCCTGTCAGGTTGCCGCGAGGCAGAAACACCTCCAGCACAAAGGAAAACAAAAGCCACATTCCGCCGGATGTGCCAACCGCAATGCAGAGATGCAAAACGATCTGCCGCCATCCCCCGAGAAGGCTCAGCAGTGAAAAGCTGAGAAGGATGTTGCTGATCAGCATGCCGAGTTGAGGCAGGACAAACAGATAGATCCCGAAGGCGATGAACACTGTGAAGACATTCCGCCAGTATTTGAGGAATTCAATGAAGCCCTGTGGCCGCGCGGCGGCATCCGCCGACTGCGCCTGAGAGGATGACGCGCTCTGGGTCTGCGGAATGCGGGACTTGCCAGATACAGACTGCAGGAAAAAAATCACGCTGAGCACGCCCATGATCACGATGATCAGCCGCGGCCAGACTGCCGGTGACAGCACCCCGTAATCAGGCTCGCGGATATCGAAACTGGCCAGCATCAGACCGCCGCAGATCATGATCAGGCAAATCCCGACGATGGCGTCTTTGTTTAACGACATAGGCATCTCACAGCCCTTTAAACAGAAGAAACAAAGATGGCTGGCAACCCGTGAAAGCTGCCAACCTTTGGTTTGTTCAGTGTGGACACAGCAATCACCGTATCCTCACCTGCGCCTATTTCTTGTACATGCCGATTTCGATGGCGACAGCTTCGTAGTCGCTATACAGCTGGTCGGCATAGGCTCTGAACTCATCAGGGCCCTGATAGCGAAGACCGGTGCCCTTTGCCGCCATGGCTGCCTGCAGGCCCGGATCATCCACGGCCTGCTTGATGATGCCGGCCCACATGTCGATGATTTCGCGCGGGGTTCCCTTTGGCGCGACCACACCTCTTTCAAGGGCAAAGGTCATGTCGATGCCGCGCTCCTGAAGTGTCGGGACGTCAGGGATCTGGCCATCACGGCTGTCGCTGGCGATGGCCAGGGCCTTGATGGTGCCAGCTTCCAGATGCTTCTTGCCGGACGCAACGTTGACAGCACCAAGCGTGATGGCGCCGGAAAGCAGTGCGTTCATCCGCTCGGCAGTGCCATCATACGGCACAAGCTTCAGCTCGACGCCAGTCTGCTTCTGCAGAAGGAGCCAGATGAAGTGCGAGGTCGAACCAAAGGTCGCACCAGCGCTGACCTGACCCGGATTGGCCTTTGCATAGGAAATCATTTCTTCAATGCTGCCAAAAGGCGCGCCTTCGGCGGCGCCGATGATATCAGGCGTGATGGTCACATTGGCAACAGTGTCGAAACCGTTGTAGTGGAAGTCGATCCGCCCGTTCAGGAAGCTTGTGATAGCCGACTGATGGATGGCGAAAAGCGTGCACCCGTCAGGCTTGGCCTTGGCAGCTTGCTTGGCGCCCTTGTTTCCACCTTGCCCGGGAACGGTCACAACCTTGAGATTGTAGGGTGTATCAAGTTCAGAAATCGTCTTTTCAACGAGCGCGTAAAGAACCTGCGTGCCACCGCCCGGCTTCCAGGGCACGATCAACTGTGCCGTGTCGCATGGCAGTTTTGGCGTCGCATAGGCAGCACCTGAAACCATCGCAACACCAGCAGCGATCGCTCCGATGATTGATTTGCTGACAACGTTCATCTTTGCATTCTCCCATTGTTCCTGTTGAGTAGGCTTATTGTTATCGTCTGACGTCACTAGATTGCCGTCGACTCTTACAAGAATGGTGCATTAGTCTTATATCCGCTGTCAAATTTCGAGACGGTTCCGGCGTTGCACGGTGTCATGACCAGCAGTGGAGCAGACACGGATGTGACACCGCCGCCGCAGAATTGTTTGTGACATAACCTGAATAGACGAGTGGCTGATGCTGAATGTTGGAATTGTTGGTCTGGGCACCATTGGCAAGGTCGTTGCCAAAGCTCTGGACGATGGTATGAGCGGCTTACAGCTTTACGCCGTGGCATCCGGTCGTCATGAAAAAGCGCAGTCCTTCCTCTCGACCCTCGCCACCCCTGCAGAAATCATGTCGATCGACGACGTTGCCGAATCTTGCGACATTATCGTCGATTGTGCCCCGAAAGCGGTGTTCGGCGAGATTGCGGATGCATCCATTTGCCGCGGCAAGATTCTGGTCACTGTGAGCGGCGCCGGCATTCTGGCGAATCCCGATATCGAAAAAAGGGCGGCTGAACACAACGCCCGGATCATTCTGGCAACAGGAGCGCTTCTGGGGCTGGACGCTGTGCGCGCGGCAGCAGAGGGCACCATCAACGCGGTCAGGATGGTGACGCGGAAACCCCCGAACGCGCTTCAGGGCGCCCCATATATTGTCGAGAACAACATCAATCTCGACGGGTTGAATGGCGCAACACGCGTTTTCAAAGGCAGCGCGCGTGAAGGTGCGGCGGCATTTCCGGCGAATGTGAATGTGGCAGCAGCCCTCGGCCTTGCCGGCATCGGTGCCGACGAGACACAGCTGGAAGTGTGGGCAGACCCGCATCTGGATCGCAACACACATGCCATTGAAGTGGACGCCGACAGTGCCAGTTTCTCTTTCAGCATCCAGAATGTTCAGTCACCGGAAAACCCGGGAACCGGAAAAATCACCGCGCTCAGCGTGATCACCTGCCTTCGTGGCCTGACCCAGCCCCTCAAGATCGGCAGCTGACGCAGAACGGAAGCCGGCTTTGCAATCTGGCGGCCATCAGAGGCACTTCCTCTTTGCCAGAGATTGCTGATAATCTTTTTGCCTACAAAGAATCAGGAGAATGTCATGCGTAGTTTGCAACGTCCGGGTCGCTCGCCTGTTCTGGCCCCTAACGGCATCGCCAGCACATCGCACGCCCTGTCGACACAGACCGCGATCAACGTTCTCCGCAATGGCGGCAATGCCATGGACGCGGCGATCGCCGCCTGCGCGGTGCAAGGCGTGGTCGAGCCCGAATCCACAGGCATTGGAGGGGATTGCTTCTGCCTCTATTCCGAAGGTGGCAGCGACAAGGTCATCGCAATGAACGGGTCGGGACGCGCACCAGCGGCCTTGACCGCAGAATGGCTGCTGGAGCAGGGCATCTCGGAAATTGAACAGCATTCACCGCATGCGGTGACCATCCCGACAGCGGTCGATGCGTGGGTGCAGCTCAATCGTGACTATGGCGCAAAACCACTTGGCGAATTGCTCGAACCTGCCATCGACTATGCAGAGAACGGGTTTCCCATTGGCCAACGTGTGGCAGCAGATTTTGCCGCCAGCCGCGAGCTGATCCTTCGTGATCCGGATATGGCCGACCAGTATCTGAATGACGGCGAGAACTATAAATTCGGTGAACGGCTTGCCAATCCCAGGCTTGGCAAAACCATGCGTGAAATCGCCGCCAGGGGCCGCGACGGCTTCTACAAGGGCTGGGTGGCTGAGGATATGATCAGCAAGCTGAACGCGCTTGGCGGGCTGCAGACCCAGGCCGATCTGGACAACGCTGCTGCGGAATATGTGCAGCCCATCAAAACGAATTTCCGAGGGTATGACATCTGGGAATGTCCACCGAACGGCCAGGGCATCATTGCCCTCATGCTGCTGAACATCGCCTCAAAGATGGACAAATTCGGCGACCATCCGCTGTCACTGGAACGCATGCACCATGAAATCGAGGCTGGCAAACTTGCCTATCGCGACCGCGGGCTCTATGTCAGCGATCCGGCGTTTGGCGATGTTCCGATGGACGCCATGCTCTCGGCAGAGCATGCCGACGCCGTTCGTGCGCAGATCGATCCGGACCGCGCCCTGACAGACCTTCCGGAATGTCCGCTGCCGGCACATAAAAGCACCGTGTACATCACCGTGATCGACAAGGACCGCAATGCCTGCAGTTTCATCAATTCGGTGTTTCACAATTTTGGTTCGGGAATCCTGGCGCCGAAAAGCGGTGTGAACCTGCAGAACCGTGGCGAGGGTTTCGTTGTGAAGCCGGGACATCCGAACTGCGTCGCGCCTGGCAAGCGCCCGCTTCACACCATCATTCCAGCGATGGCGACAAAGGATGGCCGGACAGTCATGTCCTTCGGCGTCATGGGCGGCGAGTATCAGGCGTTCGGCCATATGCAGTTCCTCACCCGGCTGTTTGACTATGGCATGGATATCCAGGAGGCGCAGGACACACCCCGATTCTTCCCAGACCCCTACAAGGACGAGGTCCAGGTAGAGGAACCGATCGATCAGGAAATGCGGGACCGCCTGCGCGCGCTTGGCCATAACATCCAACCGGCGAAGAAGCCCATTGGCGGGTCACAGGCCATCTTTATCGATTGGGACACCGGCTTCCTGATTGGTGGATCCGACCCGCGCAAGGACGGGTGCGCCATCGGATATTGAATCGCCGCCTGTGAAAACAGGCCCG
>NTKV01000078.1 GCA_002457745.1 SAR116 cluster bacterium MED-G06
GTTCGGTCGACTCGATCTATGCCGTTGGTGACGTGACGGACCGGGTGAATCTGACACCTGTCGCCATCGCCGAAGGGCACGCCTTTGCCGACAGCCTGTATGGTGGCAGGCCGCGCACCGTGTCTCATGCCAACATCCCATCGGCGGTCTTTACGCAGCCACCGATTGCATCGGTCGGGCTGACAGAGGAAGAGGCGCGCGCGACCTGTGGCGAGGTCACCATCTACACCAGCCATTTTCGCGCGATGAAATACACCTTGTCTGGTCGGCGCGAACGCACCTACATGAAACTTGTGGTCGATGCCGCGAGTGATCGTGTGGTTGGTGCGCACATGCTTGGCCCTGACGCTGGTGAAATCATGCAGGGCATAGGTGTGGCGATTATCGCCGGTGCCACCAAGGCAGATTTCGACGCCACGATCGGCATTCATCCGACGGCTGCCGAGGAATTTGTAACGATGCGCACACCGCGCTCCTGAAACAGCCTCGCGGCGGTGTTGCGCTCCTGCCAAATGACTTGAAAAATCGCTGATTTTCAGCATTATGATCGACCTGTCGCGCGTCGCCGGATTTGGCTGTGGCCACCCGGGCGTCGCGCATGCACTCAGATACAAGGACGGTATCCCATGAACTGGCAGCCCAGCAGCTGGCGTGAGCATCCCATCAAGCAGGTTCCTGCCTACCCGGATTCTGCGAAACTCACCGCCGTTGAAGAACGTCTTGCCGCCCAGCCCCCGCTTGTTTTCGCCGGCGAGGCACAGCGCCTCAAGCGGCAGCTTGGCGAGGTGGCCGAAGGCCGTGCGTTCCTGCTTCAGGGTGGTGATTGTGCCGAGAGCTTTGCCGAGTTCTCTGCCGACAACATTCGTGATTCCTTCAAGGTCATTCTGCAGATGGCGGTTGTCCTGACCTTTGGCGCGTCGCTGCCGATCGTCAAGGTCGGGCGGGTCGCTGGCCAGTTCGCCAAGCCGCGTTCATCCGATATCGAGGCGATTGATGGCATCGAGCTGCCGAGCTATCGCGGTGACATGATCAACGCCATGCCGTTTACCGAGACCGACCGTGTTCCCGATCCCGAGCGTCTCCTGCGCGTCTACGAGCAATCTGCGGCAACGTTGAACCTGCTGCGCGCCTTCGCCCAGGGTGGACTTGCCGATCTGACAAAAGTGCAGAGCTGGGTGACACAATTTCTGGACGGCACACCCGAGGTGGAAAAGTTCGAGGAACTTGCCGGCAGGATCGAGGAAGCCCTGAATTTCATGCGGGCCTGCGGGATTACGCCGGAAACAGCGCGTCCGCTTGCCGAAACCGATTTTTACACCAGCCATGAAGCGCTTCTGCTGAATTATGAAGAAGCCCTGACGCGGCGGGATACCATCACCGAAGAAAAGGACTGGTATGCCACGTCTGCCCACATGATCTGGATTGGGGACCGCACACGCCAACCTGATGGTGCGCATGTCGAATACATGCGTGGCGTCGGCAATCCGATCGGGCTGAAATGTGGGCCGAGCCTTGACCCGGATGAGCTTGTCCGGCTGATCGAAACGCTCAATCCCGAGAATGAGGCGGGTCGTCTGACCCTGATTGCGCGGATGGGGGCCGACAAGGTTCATGAGGGGCTGCCACCGCTGTTGAAGGCGGTCAAGGCCAGCGGTGCCAAGGTGGTCTGGTGCTGTGATCCGATGCATGGCAATACGATCAAGGCTTCAACAGGCTACAAGACCCGCCGGGTCGGCGATATCATGACCGAGGTACGTGGCTTCTTTGACGCGCATGACGAGGTCGGCACCTATCCTGGCGGGGTGCATTTCGAGATGACAGGCAAGAACGTCACCGAATGTGTTGGCGGTGTGGTTGATGTAACCGAGGCCCGTCTTGGCGATCGGTATCATACCCATTGCGACCCGCGTCTGAACGGGGCACAGGCGCTGGAGCTTGCCTTCCTGATCGCCGATCTGCTGAAACGCCGCCGTGACGGTGCCGTGGCATTGTCGGAGGCGGTCTAGCCTCTTTCTGGTGGCCTGTCGGGCGTGGCACACGGCCGGCAGGTCCCAAACAGGGAATATCAGGCCCAAACAGGGAATATCAGGCCCAAACAGGGAAAATCACGCCCAAACGGGGAAAATCACGCCCAAACAGGGAAAATCACGCATGTCAGATTTTGACAGCACGGGTCCGTCGCCGGAAGAACTGCCGGGACTGACCGACACCTATTTCCGGAACACGCAGCGCATCGTGGAAACGAAAGGCGACTGCGAGGTGGAATACGCCGTGTTCATGCGTCGTCCGGTGACCTATGCCGGGCGTCTTGCTGTTACCTGGTTGCAGGCCATGGCGACGCATCGTGGTGCGACGGTGCATGTTGAGGAGCCGCATGTCGAGGGTGCCTGGGTCGGATCGGGTGAAGTGTTGTGTTTCATCCGCGGGCCTTTTGCCGTGCTTGTTGATCTGGAGACTGTGTTTCTGCAGCGGCTTGGTGCGGCATGTGTCGCTGCCTATAACGCGTACAGCATGTGCGTCGAGCTTCCGAAGGTTGCCTTTCTGGCGATGGATGCGCGCCATTGCGCCGGATCTGACATGGCCGAGCTGATGGCCTATGGTGCGTCTGTGGGGTCGAACAAGGCACGCGCCAAGACTGGTGCCATCGGCTTCACCGGGTCTTCGACCGATGCCACAGCACATTTCTTTGGACAGGAACGCGGGTCGGGAACCATGCCGCACGCGCTGGTCGGCTATGCCGGATCAACGCTTCGTGCGGCACAGATGTTCCATGAAACGGTTCCGGACGCCCCTCTGACCGTCCTGGTCGATTATTTCGGCCAGGAAATCTCCGACGCGCTTGAAGTGGCGCGCCATTTCCCCGAGCTTGCCGCCAAGGGCCAGCTTGCCATGCGGATCGACACGCATGGTGGCCGCTTCTGCGAGGGGCTGGACACACCGCAATCATACGCTGTCCTCGATCGCCACGTCCCTTACGCGACGCGCGGGTATCGCACGGAATCCGAGCTGAAGCATCTGATGGGCACCGGGGTCAGCGCTGCCGCCGTCTGGCATCTTCGTGAAACGCTGGATCTAAACGGCTTCGACAAGGTGAAGATCGTCGCATCAAGCGGTTTCGGGCCTGACAAATGCCGGGTGTTTTCCTTTGCCGAGGCACCAGTTGACGTGATTGGCACCGGATCATATCTCCCCCAGATCTGGTCGGAGACCTACGCCACGGCGGACATCATTTCCTATGATCACGAGCCGCGCGTAAAATCCGGTCGTGAATTCCTGCTTCGCAAGTAACCGGTACTGTCATGTCATCTGTTTCCGCCATCGCGCTCGCGCAGTTGAACCCGCACCTTGGCAACATCACAGCCAATGTCGCGCGCCTTCTCGAGGCGCGTCGTAGCGCTGCTGATGCCAAGGCGGCGGTGATTGTCACCCCGGAGATGTATCTGTCGGGCTATCCCTGCGATGACCTCGTCCTGCGAAGCGATTTCATGGGTGAGGTGGCCTCCGGTCTTCAGACCCTTGCCGCCGCCACCGCCGATGGCGGCCCGGCCATCATCGTTGGCGCCCCGCATGAACAGGAGGGCGTGATCACCAACGCGGTCTTTGTGATGGATGAGGGGGAGATCAAGGCACGTCGCGACAAGGTAAATCTGCCGAATTACGGTGTTTTTGACGACAAGCGCAATTTCACCCCCGGGGCGATGCCCGGCCCGGTGCAGCTGCGCGGCATGCGGCTTGGCCTGCCGATCTGCGAGGATATCTGGACAGCTGACGTCATCGAATGCCTTGCCGAGTCGGGCGCCGAGATCATCATCTCGCTGAACGCCTCGCCCTTTGATCTGGCAAAGCCGGACGCGCGCATGGCGCATGCTGTCAGCCGCGTGCATGAGGCGCAGATCCCGCTGATTTACGTCAATATGGTCGGTGGCCAGGATGAACTCGTCTATGATGGCGGGTCGTTTGTTCTTGGGGCGGATGGCAAGCTTGCAGCCCACCTTCCAAGCTTTTCCGAGGCCACTGTCACGGTCCAGCTTGGTCATGATTTCGGCGCCCTGACAATCACCGGGCAGATCACCCCGCCTGATGAAGGGATGGCAGCGCTTTACCGGGGACTGACCCTCGGGCTTCGCGACTATATCGACAAGAACGGCTTTCCGGGGGTGGTGCTTGGCCTGTCCGGCGGCATCGATTCCGCGATTGTGGCGGCGCTGGCCGTCGATGCGCTGGGCGCGGACCGTGTACATGCGGTGATGATGCCGTCGCCCTATACCAGCCAGGAAAGCCTTGATGATGCCGCCGATCTGGCTGGCAGACTTGGCATCCGTCTTGACGAAATTTCGATCGCACCGGCGATGGCGGCGATGGACTCCATGCTGCAAGGTCAGTTTGCCAACACCAGCCCCGACATCACCGAGGAGAACATCCAGTCGCGGCTTCGCGGGATGATCCTGATGGGGATTTCCAACAAACATGGCCCGCTTGTGATGGCGACAGGCAACAAGTCGGAATATGCTGCCGGCTATTCGACCCTCTATGGCGACATGTGCGGCGGGTTCGCGCCGATCAAGGATGTGTGGAAGGTGCAGGTGTTCGAGCTGTGCCGCTGGCGCAATGCCAACATGCCGCGTGGTGGGGCCGGTCCGGACGGCGAGGTGATGCCGGTGCGGATCATCGAGAAACCGCCATCGGCTGAGCTGCGCCCGGACCAGAAGGACACCGACTCGCTGCCGCCCTATGACCGGCTTGATGCCATCATGATGGCGCTGTGCGAGGAGATGGTGGACATCGAGACCATTGTCGCGCGGGGGTATGAGCGCGAGGAGGTGGCGCGTGCCAGCCAGCTGCTGTTCCGCGCCGAATACAAGCGCTTCCAGGCAGCCCCTGGGCCAAAGATGAACGCCTTGTCTTTCGGGCGCGAGCGGCGGTTACCGCTGACGTCGGGGTTCAACCCGCTGAAACTGTCGGGAAAGGACAGCTGAATGAGTGACATCAAGGTACGCTTTGCGCCAAGCCCGACCGGCAACCTTCATGTTGGCAATCTTCGCACGGCGCTGGTGAACTATCTGTTTGCACGCGCCGCCGGCGGTGTTTTCATGCTGCGGATCGACGACACTGACACCGAGCGTTCCACCCCGGAATTCGAAGCATCGATCCGTGCCGATCTTGATTGGATGGGCATGTCATGGGACACCGAGGACAGGCAGTCAGCCCGTCTTGACCGATATGACGAGGCGCTTCGCCAGCTTGAAGCAATCGGACGGGCCTATCCCTGCTTTGAAACGCCGGAGGAACTGGCGCTGAAGCGAAAGGCGCAGCTGTCCGCCGGACGCCCGCCGGTCTATGACCGGGCTGCGCTGAAGCTTACCGACGAGCAGAAACAGGCGTTTCAGGCGGAAGGGCGCCGTCCGCACTGGCGCTTTCGTCTTGAGGATACCGAGGTGGCCTGGACCGACATGGTGCGCGGTGACGTCAGCTATCACATGTCGAGCCTGTCCGATCCGGTGTTGATGCGCGAGGATGGCCGGGTCATCTACACGATGGCGTCGGTCGTGGACGACATCGACCATGGCATCACCCACATCATCCGTGGTGAGGACCATGTGACGAATTCTGCTGCGCAGATCCAGCTGTTCGAGGCGCTTGGCGCCACAGCGCCGGTGATGGGCCATGTCGCGCTTCTGGCTGGTGCCGATGGCGAGGGGCTGTCGAAGCGTCTTGGCAGCCTGTCGATCGGCCAGCTTCGCGATGAAGGCACCGAAGCCTCGGCGCTGGCAAGCCTTCTGGCCCGGATCGGCACCGCCGACCCGGTTGTGCCGACAGCGGATATGGCTGCCATCATCGGTGGCTTTGATCTGTCCCGTTTCGGCCGGGCCACGGCGAAGTTCGATCCGGCGGAGCTGGCGCAGGTCAATGCCCGCATTGTCCAGCAGCTTGATTTCGATGCCGTGTCACCGCGCCTGTCCGACCTGGGGGTCGGCGGGGATGCGGATTTCTGGATGGCGGTGCGCGATAACCTGTCCAGTGTGGCCGAGGCTGCCGACTGGTGGCAGGTCTGCACAACCCCGATCACCCCGGTCATCGAGGCTGCTGACGTCACCACGGCTGCTGCCGGGTTGCTCCCCGACGGCGATCTGTCATCCGACATCTGGGGGAGCTGGACAAAAGCCGTCGCTGCCGAAACCGGAGCCAAGGGCCGTGGGCTGTTCATGCCGATTCGTCTGGCGCTGACCGGCCGCGAGAAGGGGCCGGAAATCGCGCCGCTGCTTGCCTTTATCGGGCGCGAGCGGATTATCGCACGGCTTCGCGGAGAGACCGCATGACGGTGCTTCGCCTTCACAACACCCTGACGCGCAGCAAGGATGAATTTGTCCCGCTCGATCCGGCACATATCCGGGTCTATGCCTGCGGGCCGACCGTCTATGACCGGATTCATGTCGGCAATGCGCGTCCAATCGTGGTGTTTGATGTGCTGGTGCGCCTGTTGCGGCGGCTCTATCCGAAGGTGACCTACGTTCGCAACATCACCGACGTGGATGACAAGATCATCACCCGCGCCACCGACCGCGGCATCGGCATCGATCATCTCTGCAACGATACCATTGCCTGTTTCCATGATGATGTGGCTGCCCTTGGCGCGTTGCCGCCTGACCATGAGCCGCGGGCGACCGAATTCATCGCCGACATGATCGCAATGATCCAGACGCTGATCGATGGCGGGTTTGCCTATGCTGCCGAAGGCCATGTGCTGTTCAGCGTCGCGGCGATGCCTGCCTATGGCGCGCTGTCCGGGCGCAGCATGGAGGATATGATTGCCGGAGCGCGGGTCGAGGTTGCGCCCTACAAGCGCGATCCGGCTGATTTTGTGCTGTGGAAACCAAGCAGTGAGGCGCAGCCCGGCTGGGACAACCCGTTTTCTGATACGCCTGGCCGTCCCGGATGGCACATCGAATGCTCGGCGATGGCGAAGCATTATCTCGGGCCGACCTTCGACATCCATGCTGGCGGGCTCGACCTTGTGTTTCCGCATCATGAGAACGAGATCGCGCAGTCCTGCTGTGCCCATGGCACCGATATCATGGCGGCCTACTGGCTTCACAATGGCTATGTGACGATGGGCGATGAGAAAATGTCGAAGTCGCTTGGCAACATCCTTGCCGCACATGAGGCCATCAGCGAACATCGCGGCGAGACAGTGCGGGCAGCGTTGCTGGCGGCGCATTACCGGGCGCCGGTGGCGCTGAGCGATGATGCGCTTGCCGAGGCGCGCAATGTCCTTGACCGTCTGTATCGTGCTGTTGGCAATGCAGAGGCCAGTAAAGATGCCGTCGACGATGTGTTTCTGGCGGCGTTGGCTGATGATCTGAACACACCGGCTGCCATGGCGCGGCTTCACGAGCTTGCCGGCGCGGCAAACCGTGGTGACGCTGGCGCCGCGATGGCGTTGAAATCAAGCGCCGCCCTGCTTGGTCTTCTGGAGCAGAGCGCAGGCGACTGGGCGCGCGGTGACACAGCTGCCGACGGCATGGATGACGCCGCCATCGAAGCTGCAATCGCGGCACGCAAGGCGGCCCGGGCGAACCGTGATTTTGCGGCTGCTGACAGAATTCGCGGCGATCTGGCTGCGAATGGCATTCTTCTTGAAGATGGACCAGACGGTACGGTTTGGCGGCGAAGCTAGCCATTTGCCGGCATTTTTGCTAAGCCTCCAGCGCTGGCCAACGCCGATAAGGGTGTGGCAGCAGGGGACAGGGTGATGAGCGACAACAGGATATGGCTGTTCGACACGACGCTTCGTGATGGTGGACAGACCCGCGGTGTGGATTTCTCGAAGGCCGACAAGATGGCGATTGCCGCGGCTCTTGACGAGATTGGCATCGACTATATCGAGGGCGGCTGGCCGGGGGCAAACCCGACAGATGATGCCTTCTTCGCTGCCCCGCCGCAGACCCGCAACGCCCGCATGGTTGCCTTTGGCATGACCCGTCGCGGTGGCCGCAGCGCTGCCAACGACCCGGGGCTCAACGCAGTTCTTGATGCCGAGGTGCCGGCCACCTGTCTTGTTGGAAAGACATGGGATTTTCACGTCGAGACCGCGATCAAGACCAGCCTTGAGGAAAATCTCGACATGATCCGCAGTTCCGTGGCTGCCGCGGCGGACAAAGGCCGGGAGTCGATGTTCGATTGCGAACATTTCTTCGATGGCTACAAGAGCAACCCTGACTATGCGCTGGACTGCGTTCGCGCGGCCCATGAGGGCGGTGCGGCCTGGGTTGTGCTGTGCGACACCAATGGTGGAACCCTGCCGTCCGAGGTGTTCGAGATTGTCAGCACGGTGCGCAAGGCTGTTCCCGATGCAAAGCTCGGAATTCATTGCCACAATGATGCTGGCGTCGCGGTCGCGAACTCGCTGGCCGCCATCCGCGCCGGTGCGCGGCAGGTACAGGGCACGATCAACGGCCTTGGTGAGCGCTGCGGCAATGCCGACCTGATCACGCTGATCCCGACGCTTGTGCTGAAGCTTGGCTATGAGACCAGTATTGCCGAAAAAAGCCTGCCAAAACTCATGCAGCTGTCTCGGATGCTGGATGAACGTCTGAACCGTGCGCCGAACGCGCAAGCCCCCTATGTTGGCGAGGCTGCCTTTGCCCACAAGGGTGGTCTTCACGCCTCGGCGGCGCAGAAGGACCCGCGTACCTATGAGCATGTGCCGCCGGAAAAGGTCGGTAATTCGCGGCAGTATCTGGTGTCTGACCAGGCTGGCAAATCCAACATGATGGCGCGATTTGCCGAATTCGGGATCGAGGTGGAAGCCGACGACCCGCGACTCGACAAACTGATCCGTGTGGTGAAGGAACGCGAGTTCGATGGCTGGGCCTTCGATTCCGCCGAGGCCAGTTTTGAACTTCTGGCCCGCCGCACCCTTGGCGAGGTGCCCGAATATTTCAATATCGGCAGGTTCCGGGTGATGGATGAGCGCCGCTTCAATGCGCGCGGTCAGCTGGTGGTGGAATCCGAAGCGACCGCAACCATCACAGTCGGCAATGTCATTTATCACGAGGTTGCGCTTGGCAATGGTCCGGTGAATGCCGTCGACACCGCGCTTCGCAAAGCGCTGTCCAGCGCCTACCCCTCGCTGGAGGAGGTGGAGCTTGTCGATTACAAGGTCCGCATTCTTGATTCGAAGGAAGAGCAGACCGGTACCGGCGCCATTACCCGCGTGCTGATCGAGTTCCGTACACCTGACGGCACCACCTGGCGCACAGTCGGTCTTTCGACCAACATCATCGACGCTTCGGTTGTGGCGCTTGGTGACGGCATGATCTGGAAGCTTCAGCGCGATGGTGTGGCTGGTCCGGCTGCCGCTGCCTGACATATGTCGTCCCCGGAAACACAGATGACACCGTCTTCCGGTGCGACACCTCCTGTCGTCATCCTTGTGCGTCCCCAGCTTGGCGAGAATATCGGCGCGGCGGCGCGACATGCCTGTGCGTGGCACAGACCCGCGCGGTGTCATTCCCGAGATTCTGGCGCATGGTGGCAAGGCCGGCCTGATGTTCGGGCCGGAACAGTCCGGGCTGGACAACGAGGATGTCGTGCGTGCCGACTGTCTGGTGACAGCCGATCTGAACCCTGATTACCCCTCCCTGAATCTGGCGCAGGCGGTCCTGATGATGGCCTGGGAATGGCGTGTTGCGGCGCTTGCCGCGGATGCCAGGGTCGTCTCGCCGGCCCAACAGGAGCGCGCCACCATTCAGGAGCGTGAAAAGTTCCATGAACGCCTCGAAGCCGAACTGGATGAGGGCGGGTTCTTCATCTCGCCGGAAATGGCGCCTGCCGTAAAACGCAACCTGCGGGCGCTGTTTGCGCGCGCCGCGCCGTCCAGCCAGGAAATCAGCACCCTTCACGGGGTCATCCAGGCCCTGACCAAGCGGCGCGACAGAAAGAAATCCGGTTGACAGAATCGCCGAGCTTGCCTAGGTTTCCGCCATTCCCGGGAACGTGGATTGCACCAGCGGGGTGCGATGCCGGTTCGGTGGCAACACCGTAACCCTACCGGGCCACGACAGGGCAACGCCACGCGGCGTGCCCTCGGACATGTAAGGAGCCAGATATGGCAAAGTCTGACCACAAGCGGCATTCCGCCAAGCACAAGATTGACCGCCGTCTGGGTGTGAACCTCTGGGGCCGCCCGAAATCTCCCCTGAACAGCCGTGAATATGGCCCGGGCCAGCATGGCCAGCGCCGCAAGAAGCCGACCGACTTCGGTGTGCAGCTGATGGCGAAGCAGAAGCTGAAGGGCTATTACGGCAACATCGGCGAGAAGCAGTTCAAGAAATATTACCAGAAGGCTGCCCGCGCCAAGGGTGACACAGGCCAGAACCTGGTCGGCATCCTCGAGATGCGCCTCGACGCCGTGCTCTACCGCTCAAAGATGGTCCCGACCGTCTTTGCCGCGCGCCAGATCATCAACCACGGCCATGTGATGCTGAATGGCAAGCGCTGTAACATCGCTTCCGTGCTGCTGAATCCGGGTGACGAGATCGGGCTGAAGGAAAAGGGCAAGAACATTCCGGCCGTTCTGGAAGCCATTGCCTCGGTCGAGCGCGACGTTCCGGAATATGTTGAAGCCGATCACAACAAGTTCACCGCCAAGTTTGTCCGCGTCCCGACGCTGGACGAGGTGCCCTATCCGGTTCAGATGGAGCCGAACCTGGTGGTCGAATATTATTCTCGCTGATCTGCGGGACAGACGAATTCAGAAGGGCGGCCGCAGGGCCGCCCTTTTTTGTTGGGGATTTTTTGCGTGGCGCGATGACGTTACGCTGGGCTAGAACTGGACCCATGAACGACACTGACAACGACGAGGTGCCCGCCCCATCGAGAGATGGCTGGCCCGATAGCTATTTCGCCGTGATCTTCACCGCGCAGCGCACGCTGTCGGATGAAGACATGTATGTCCTGACATCTGACAGGATGATCGAGCTTGCGCAGGCGCAG
>NTKV01000079.1 GCA_002457745.1 SAR116 cluster bacterium MED-G06
AACCGGGCTGGCGACAACAAGAAATCCGGCCATGATCGTTACCATTGCGGTCGTCATCAGTTTCAGAGACATTCATCACCATCCTGAGTCGGCTTGTGGAGAACACGGTACAGGTCTTCGGGATAATGCAGGCAACCCATCGATGCAACCATTAGCGGAGCTGAGAGGCATTCAGGTGATGCGCCACAGCGTCACAGACAGCTGTGCTTGCACAGGCACCCCCTTGCCATGTGCCTGCCTGCAAGCTACCTAGCGGGCAGGAGATGAACACGATCCCGGGACAGCAGCATATGTCACCCAAACAGAAACGGTTTGCAGCCATTGCGGCAGTCGCGGCGCTCCTTGCCATTGCGGTGACACTGGTGCTTGGCGCCTTGCGCGAGAACATCGTGTTTTTCTACACCCCTTCGGAAATCCCGGCAGATGCCGAGGGACGAGCCATCCGTCTTGGCGGGCTGGTCAAACAGGGAAGTGTGGACATCGAGGGGCTGACGTCGAATTTCATCGTCACCGATGGCGAGGCCGAACTCGCGGTCAGCTTCAATGGGGCGCTGCCAAGCCTGTTCCGCGAGGGCCAGGGTGTTGTCGCGGAAGGCCGGATCAGCAACGGCCTGCTGACGGCCAGCAATGTCCTTGCCAAGCATGACGAGACCTATATGCCGCGCGAGGTCGCCGACTCGCTTCGCGACAAGGGCGTCTGGCAGGGCGAGGGCAGCTAGCTTCGTCCCTCCTCCTCCCCGGGCTGCGCGGCAGCTGTTGAAGCCGGCATCGGCGTGGCTGTCATCACCTCTACATCCCGAGCACGCTCACGCCAGATGGTGTAGAGCCCTCCCGCCAGAATAAGGGTCATTCCCAGATAGGACAGTGCGTCCGGCCACTCCCCCCAGATGACAATCGCCCAGATCACTGCAAAGGGAATGGCGGTATATTCAAACGGCGCGATCAGCGACGCCTCGACCGAGCGATAGGCGTTCGAGGACGCCATCGACAGAAACAGAACGGCCACTGTGCAGATGATGATGAACCCGGCATCCTGCGCCCCCGGCATCACCGGAGCCCGGAACAGGAAATCAAGCGTCGCATTGTCCGACGGCGCCCGCGGCAGAAAATAGTTGATCAGAAGGATCGGCAGAAATCCGGTGATGTAGCAAAGCTGCTGCACCGTCACCATTGCCGAAAGATTGCCGACAGACTTCAGACGGCGCGTCCAGATCTGGAAAGCCGCATAGGACAATGCCGCGCCAAACACAACCACAGCCTCGATCTGGAATTCAGCCGTACCGGGACGGATGATGATCAGCACCCCGACAAGACCCATGAAAACCGACAGGATCCGGTGGATGCCAATCCGTTCGCCAAGAAACGGCACTGACAGCAGGGTGATGAGAAGCGGCGAGACGAAGAAGATGGTGATGACGGTCGGCAGCGGCAGGCTGCCAAGTGGCACGAAATAGAGAATCATCGCCAGGACAAGGCACATGCCGCGCCCGAAAAAACTCCAGAAGACCGGCGCCGGAAGCGCCAGCATGCTGCGCACCCCGCCGGTGAATATGGCAAGGACCGCCATCGACAGCATGCCGCGGACAAACGCGATCTCGGCAAGCGGCATATAGGCGCTCATCAGCTTGATCAGAGCGTCGTTCAACGGGATCAGGCTCATGGCGAGGGCCAGCATGCCAAGCGCGACGAACGGGCGTTGCATCCAACCGGTCATCACCTGGCTCACCACGAATTGTCTGAAGGGTCGGTTTCCCGATTATCAGGAAAATGCGACATCGAAAAGCACAATATACAAGCTGGATACAAGCTGGCCACCACCGGGCTGCCACGCGATTGCGGCATGGCGCGCCTAGAGAACCGTGAACCGCAGGATCATCCCGGTTTCATTTGCGTGGGCTTCGTCCCGCCCGTCATAGATCGGCACCTCGTGAAGCGCTGCGCTGGCAATCCGGCCATCGGCATCGAGAGCATCCAGTACATCCTGAAACCCGTGCTCCACAAAGAACTTGCTGTTGACGCCAAGGGCTGCCACCGCACCCGGACTGCACAGGCTGACCATGTCCGGAATCACATCGGGACCAAGATGGCCAAAGGTGAAGAGCCCGGCGCTGACGATCGCGGCGTAATCTGTCGGGACCTGGCTGAAATCGGCTGTCAGGTCTGCCTCCATCAGATGGCGGTAGTCACCTTTCGAGCGCGCCTTCTCGAGCATATCTGGCGAGATGTCCACACCGTCGATCACAGCAGCCGGATCCACCTTGCGGATGGCCGTTGCCACCAGTCCGGTGCCGCATCCGATATCGAGAATGGCGCCGTGCGGGCGCTCTACCCCGGCAAGAACCGAGACGACTCCCAGCGGATAAATATAGCCAAGGTCAGCGGCAAAGGCGGAATCATAGGTGTCGGCGAAGTCACGATAGAAATCGACATGGCTGTCCGGCGCGCCAAGGCTGTAGGCCCGCTGCAGGAGCCTGTCGCCTTCGGTCGGGTCATCGCCACTCATCGCCGCCTCCCATGGATGTCAGTCAGGCATCATCGACGATACCGCTGATGGTTTTCATCTCGAGGAATTCCTCGATCCCCCAGACACCGCCTTCACGGCCGACACCGGACTGCTTGTAGCCGCCAAACGGCGATCCGGAGGCACGACCTGCGCCATTCACCTGGATCATGCCGGCGCGAAGGCGGGCCGCAACCCGGCGGGCACGCTCGGCACTGCCGGTCTGGATATAGGCAGCAAGGCCATAGGGCGTGTCATTGGCCATCTCGATCGCCTGGTCCTCGTCGTCAAACGGCATCATCGCCAGCACCGGACCGAAGATCTCCTCGCGCATGATGGTCATGTCGGGGGTGGCATCGGCAAACACGGTGGGGCGCGCGAACCAGCCGCGGTTCAGCCCTTCCGGACGGCCCGTGCCACCAGCGACAAGGCGAGCACCTTCATCGATACCGGCCTGGATCAGGCTCTGCACCTTGTCAAACTGCGCCTGCGAGACAAGCGGGCCGATATGGCCGCCCGGCTTGCCGGGCAGGTCGACAACGGTGGCCTCGGCGGTGGACTGTGCCACTTCGACAGCCCGGTCATAGACGCTGCGCTCCACCAGCATGCGCGTGGCGGCGTTGCACGACTGGCCGGTATTGGCAAAACAGAAACTGGCTCCACGCGCGACCGCGGCATCGAGGTCTGAATCGGCAAACACAAGGTTGGGCGACTTGCCGCCAAGCTCCAGCGACACTGTCTTCACCGTGTCTGCGGCTGACTTGCTGATCAGGATGCCGGCACGTGTCGATCCGGTGAAGGACACGACATCGATCTCCGGATGCGACGACAGGATGCTGCCAACCCCTGCGCCATCACCATTCACCATGTTGAAGACACCGGCGGGCACGCCAGCCTCATCGATAATCTCGGTGAACAGCATGCTCGACATCGGGGCAATTTCGGACGGCTTCAGCACCATGGTACAGCCAGCAGCCAGCGCGGCGCCGACCTTCAGGACCACCTGGTTCATCGGCCAGTTCCATGGTGTGATCAGGGCGGCAACACCAGCCGCCTCGAACACCAGATCCTGCCCGGCAACGCCGGGGCGCAGCTCACGCTCCCACTGGAACCCGTCAACGGCGCGGATAAAGGCCTTCAGATGGCTCCGTCCTGCGCCAGCCTGGTCGCTCAACGCCATGTCGATGGGCGCGCCCATCTCGGTCGAGATCGCCTCTGCCATGTCACCGACACGCTTTTCATAGACCGCAAGGATGGCCCGCAGGATCTCTCCTCGCTCTGCCGGGGTGGTCGACGAGAAAGACGGAAAGGCACGCCGCGCGGCAGCAATCGCCGCTTCGGTGTCGGCCACGCCACCAAGAGAGATTGTCGCGTAGGGCTCTTCCGTCGCCGGGTTGTAGACCGGGAAATCCTGTGCCGCATGCGGTGCCACCCAGGCACCGTCGATGTAGAAGTTGCGCGTGTCAGTCATTTTCATTCGTCCCCTGCCCCAGTTACGCGAGGCGATGTTGATACCGGGGATTACGCCCCGACTTTATGCTTTTCGGCAAGATAGATTCCGCCAAGAACCATCGCAAGAGATGCCGCGTGATAGAGATATAAGGATTCGGCGAGGAATATCACGCCCATCATGGCAGAGAAAACCGGAATAAGATTGAGGTAGAAGCCGGACCGGTTGGCACCGGCAAGCTCCACCCCGCGCATGAAGAAGATCTGCGCCAGCATCGACGGGAAGATCGCACAATAGGCGACGATGAACATCCCTTTGATTCCCGGAAGCACCATGTCCCCACGCCAATATTCCACGCCCATGCAGAAGATGAAGACCAGCGTCGCGGGAACAGCAAAAAAAGCGAGCATCAGCGCTGGCGGCATGTCCATTCGTCTGGAAAGACCCACCGTGTATCCGGCGTAGCAGACGCATGCCACGAGCATCAGCAGGTCACCGCGGTTGAAGGTCAGGCTTGCGAGAACCTCAAGCGAGCCAGTCGTCACCAGCACGATGACGCCAACAAAGGACAGGAAAAGCCCGACAAGCTGCACCATGCCGATGCGTGTGCCAAACGCGGCAAGGCTCATCAGCATGACGATCATCGGCACCGAGCTCTGGGTGATGCCGAGATTGATCGCTGTTGTATATTGCGCCGCGAGAATGAAAAAGAAGGTGAAACCGGCCATGCCAAGCCCGCCCATGGCCGCCACCCAGCCAAGCCTGGCGCGCACCCGCGGCCATTCCACCACCATCTGCTTTCGCAGGATAATGACCAATATGGCAAGACAGGCCATCCAGCGAAAGCCCATCATCACCATCGGCGACATCTCGCCAACAGACAGGCGCGCTGCGATGGTATGGCCAGCCCACATCCACATCGCCATGGTCAAGGTGAAGTGCGGGCTGTTCCAGAGGCGCGTCACGAGGAGGTGATGCCGCGAAGCCGTTCTGAGCGTCGCCGCAATAGCTCGATCACCGTCAGCAGGATAATCGACAGCAGCACCAGAAGGGTTGCCACGGCAAGAATCGTCGGGCTGATCTGCTCGCGAATGCCGGACCACATCTGCCGCGGAATGGTGCGTTGTTCGGGGCTGGCAAGGAACAGCACGGCCACCACCTCGTCAAATGACGTGATGAAGGCAAACAATCCGCCCGAGATCACCCCCGGAATGATCAGCGGCATCTGAACCTTGAAAAAGGTCTGGATCGGGCCGGCACCAAGCGAGTTGGCTGCCCGCACAAGGGACTTGTCGAAGCCGACCAGGGTCGCGGTCACGGTAATGATCACAAAGGGCGTGCCAAGCACCGCATGCGCCATGATCACGCCAAGATAGGTCTGGCTCAGCTGGATCTTGGAATAGAAAAAGAACATGCCGGCGGCGGTGATCACCAGCGGCACGATCATTGGCGAGATCAGGATCGACATGACCAGCCGGCGGTAGGGCATCTCTGACCGGCTGAGCCCGATCGCGGCAAGCGTTCCGAGCGCCGTTGACAGCAAGGTCGCACAGATCCCGATGAAGAAGCTGTTGCGGATGGCCCGCATCCATTGCGCGTTGTTCCAGGTGTCAGCCAGCCACGCCATATCAAACGGCGCATCCGGGGCGGCCATGCCATTGCGGAAGATATCCTTGTACCAGCGCAACGAAAACGCCTCCGGGTCAAGCGACAGCATGCCGGGCGTGAAGCTGAAATAGGGCTCGACATTGAAGGAGAGCGGCAGGACGATCAGCACTGGCAGGATCAGGAACAGGAAGATCAGCCCGCAGATAAAGCGGAAGGCATAATGCCAGATGCGTTCGCCGGTCGTTGTATAGGGTGGTAACTTTGCCATGACCTATCCGAGCTTCATATTGTCGATGCCGATGATGCGGTCATAAGCCCAGTACAGGACCAGAACCCCGAGAAGAAGCAGGCCTCCAAGCGCGGCGGCAAGCGACCAGTTCAACGACTTTTGCATGTGATAGGCGATCATGTTGGAGATCAGCTGGCCATCCTGGCCGCCGACAAGCGCCGGCGTGATGTAATAGCCAATCGCCAGAATGAACACCAACAATCCGCCAGCCCCGATCCCCGGCACTGTCTGCGGCATATACACCTTGATGAAGGCGGCTGTCGGGGTCGCGCCCAGCGAACGCGCCGCCCGCATATAGGAGGGCGGGATCGTCTTCATCACCGAATAGAGCGGCAGGATCATGAAGGGCAACAGGATATGGGTCATCGCGATGATCGTGCCGGTCATGTTGTAGATCAGCGAGAACCGGCTTTCGTCTCCGGTGATGCCGATCCAGACAAGCAGATCATTGACCACCCCCTGTGACTGCAGGATCGCGATCCAGGCCGTTGTTCTGACAAGAAGCGATGTCCAGAAGGGCAGCAGCACCATGATCATCAGAAGGTTCGAATATTTCAGCGGCAGGGTCGCCAGCAGATAGGCCACCGGATATCCAAGCAACAGACACAGCAGCATCACCGACCCCGAGATCATCAGGGTGCGGACGAAAAGCTTGGTGTAGATCTGCCGCTTTTCCTCCTTCATCACAAAGCCCTGATCGACGGTGTACCGCGCATCAAGCGACGTCGCATAGAAGCCCGGCGTCAGGCTCTGGTTGGTCAGCTTCATCGCCTGCCAGACCTTGATATCGCCCCATTTCTTCTTTGTTTTGATCAGCGCTTCCTTGAACGGGGGTTCAAGCTTCTTGGCCTTGCGCGCTGTCGAGGTAAAGAGCGAGCGGGTGCCGGCCAGTTCCTGGTTCACCCGCGAGGCCACCTTGCCGATTGTCTTGTCGGCCCGGTTCTGCCTCAGGTCGGCGACCAGAAGCGCATACATCTCTTCGGTGGGGTCACTGACCCCGTCCCAGACGCGCAATTCCTCGGTCAGGTTCGGCATCAATCTGGCGAAGGTGTCATTGTGGATGCCCTGCCACATCAGGGCAAGGATCGGGAACACGAAGCTTGCCAGCACGAAGGCGAGGAGCGGCACCACAAGACCGGTCGCACGCAACTTGCTGCGAAACATGGCCTGCGCAAGCTTTTTCTTCAGGGGCGTGCCATCTGCCGCCGTAATGGGCTGTGATACGTCCATCATGATCCCGGGAATGTCTTTGAATTCAAATCACAAAAGAGATGCGGCCACCCCAGGAGAGGGTGACCGCAAAGGATTTTATTGTGCCAGCCAGGCGTTGAAACGCTCGTTCAGGTCGTCCTGGTTGTCTGCCCAGAACTCGAAGTCGTTCTGCAGCGCGTTGGCAAAGTTGCCAGGGGCTGTCGGCATGTGGTCGGCCATGTTGATGGCAGCGTTGTCATGGTAGGTGCCGATGAGCGGAACCGACGATGCACGTGCCGGGCCGTAGGAGATCCAGGAAGCCTGGTTCGCCAGCTGCTCGGTTGCGGTCGAGAAGCGAACGAAGTCCAGAGCGGCCTCGACGTTCTTCGAGCCTTTCGGGATGACCCAGAGGTCGAGGTCATAGATCTGACCGTCCCATACCATCTCAAAGCTCTGGTCTTCAGCGGCAACAGCGTTGAACACGCGGCCATTCCAGGCAGTGGTGAAGATGACTTCGCCGTCAGCCAGAAGCTGTGGCGGCTGCGCGCCGGCTTCCCACCAGATCACGTCGTCCTTGATGGTATCAAGCTTTGCAAAAGCCCGCTCGATGCCCTCTTCGGTGCCGAGTACGTCATAGACTTCGCTGACCGGAACGCCGTCGGCGATCAGAGCGAATTCCATGGTGACCTTCGGCGACTTGCGCATGCCGCGCTTGCCGGGATAGGCATCGGTGTTGAAGAAGTCGCCCATGGTCTTCGGCGCGTTCCAGTTACGAACCTTGCTGGAGTCGTAAACATAGACCGACGACCAGACGATGTTGGCAACAGCGCAATCATGCAATGTGCCGGGCAGGAAGTCGTCAACGGCAGGTGTGCCGTCAGGGGCTGCTGGCAGCGTGCTGTGGTCGATTTCCTCGAGGAGACCCTCGTCACAGGCGCGGATGGCGTCGGACAGTTCGACGTCCACAACGTCCCATGTCACGTTACCGGACTCGACCTGCGCCTTGATCTCGGCGATTCCTCCGCCGTAATCCTCGGAGATGATGCTGTGACCGCTCTGCGCCATCCAGGGCTTGTGATAGGCCTCAACCTGCGATTTCGTATATGCACCGCCCCATGACACAACCGTAAGATCGGCTGCGACCGCATTGCCCGCGACGAACGCGGACATGCCGGCGAGAGCAACAATTTTCTTTGTCAAACCAGACATATTGTCCTTCTCCCTTTATGGTTCACGCCTTGCGGCGCTCGACTTGGGTGCCGCAACCTGCGACACCTGATTCAGCCTCATAGGCCAAATTCCGTTCGTGAAACCTGTATCAGCTTTCCTTGAAATCGAGAGCACGGCAGTCATCAGTCTGCCAGCTGACATAGGATTCAGCGCCAATTTCAAGACCAAGCTGATCGGCCGTGTTCGGCACTTTCACGATAAATTCATTGTTGCCGGCAACCGTCATCCGGCAGCGGATATGGTCGCCAAGATAGATCAGTTCCTCGATCCGGCCCTTCAGCGCGCTGAGACCTGCCGTCTTCTTCTGGGAAACAATGCAGCGCTCCGGACGGATCGACAGGCTGGTGCGGCTTCCCTTGGCATCGGTATTGACGGCCAGCGCCTTGACCTTGTCACCGGAATCAAGGGTGACAGCGGCCACCCCTTTGGTCAGCGAATCCACCTTGCCGGACAGCGTGTTGTTCTCTCCGATGAACTGCGCGACGAAGGAATTCTCCGGCTTTTCATACAGCGCGACAGGTGCGTCGAGCTGCTGGATCACGCCATCATCGAACACGGCAATCCGGTTCGACATGGTCAGCGCCTCGGACTGGTCGTGGGTCACATAGACAACCGTCACACCCAGATTCTCGTGGATGTGCTTGATCTCGTATTGCATATGCTCACGAAGCTGCTTGTCGAGTGCGCCAAGCGGCTCATCCATCAGCACCAGCTCCGGTTCAAAGACGAGAGCACGGGCCAGCGCGATCCGCTGCTGCTGGCCACCGGACAGCTGCGCCGGCTTGCGGTCGGCAAAGGCGCGCATCTGCACCATATCGAGAGCGCGGTTCACCTTGTCCTGGATGTCGCCGGCGGACATGTTCCGCACCTTCAGCGGAAAGGTCAGGTTTTCGGCCACCGTCATATGCGGGAACAGGGCGTAGTTCTGGAACACCATGCCGATGCCGCGTTTGTGCGGCGGAATGTTGTTGATCGGCTTGCCGCCAAGTTCGATCTCGCCATGCGTCGCGGTTTCGAAACCGGCCAGCATCATCAGGCAGGTTGTCTTGCCGGAGCCGGACGGCCCGAGCATTGTGACGAACTCGCCAGCCTCGATCTCGAGGTTCAGATTTTTGACGACGAGGGTCTCGCCGTCATAGCTCTTTTGCACGTTTTTGAAACGAACAAACGGGTCGGAACCGTCTAACATTCTATCCCTGTCCACCAAGTCGTGAGGCTGTGGTCAAAATCGATTCAGACCTAACCACGGCGAGGCGGGGCATGGCAAGAACCTTATAGTCACAGCCCTGCCCATTTTTCTGCATCATCTGAGCCACATAGATGATATGGCAAGGGCGGGTTTCATGCGTATTGACGCGAGGCCTCAAACCCATTAAGCGCAGGATTTGTAAGGTCAACAGCGTCGTGTTACGCAAATGTTACAAGGAAAGACAAGCAGATGGCCACAGATGAACTGATCCACGTGACCCGCTGGCACAATGGTGAAAAGACCTTTTCGCCCTTTTCCGATGGTGAAATGTCACGTCGCCGCGACGCGATGCAGTCGCTGATGGACGAGGCCGGCATCGATGCCTGTCTTTTCACCTCCTATCATAACATCTGTTATTTTTCGGGCTTCCTCTATTGCAAGTTCGGACGCCGTTATGGCGCGGTTCTGAACCGCGACGGCGTGACCACCGTGTCGGCGGCGATTGATGGCGGGCAGCCCTGGCGGCGCTCGGTCGGCGACAATGTCACCTATACCGACTGGCGGCGTGACAGCTATTTCACCGCGCTGAAGGAGCTTCTTGGCGGGGTGAAGCGTCTTGGCGTCGAGTTCGACGAGGTCAGCCTCGATCTGAAGACCCTGCTTGAAGAGCATTTCCCAGGGGTCGAGCTGGTCGATTGTGCCGCCATCGCGATGACGTTGCGGACGATCAAGTCGCCCGAGGAGCATGTTCTGATCCGCAAGGGCGCCGAGATGTGCGCTGTTGGCGGGCGGGCGCTGATGGCGGCGGTGAAGCCCGGCGTCCCCGAGCATGAAATCGCGCTGGCCTCGACATCCGCCATGGTGCGCGGCATTGCCGAAAGCTTTCCCTTTGTCGAGCTGATGGACACATGGACCTGGTTCCAGTCCGGCATCAACACCGACGGGGCACATAATCCGGTCACCAACAAACTGGTCGAGGCCGGCGACATCCTCTCGCTCAACACCTTTCCGATGATGTTCGGCTATTACACCGCGCTGGAACGTACCCTGTTCTGCAGCCATGCCTCGAACGCGCATTACGATCTGTGGCAGAAGAACTGCGAGGTGCATGTCCGCGGCATGGAGCTTCTCAAGCCCGGCGCGCGCTGCTGCGATGTGGCGACCGAGCTCAACAAGATGTATGAGGGCTGGGATCTTCTGAAATACCGCTCATTCGGCTATGGCCACAGCTTTGGCGTGCTCTGCCACTATTACGGGCGCGAGGCGTCGGTCGAGCTTCGCGAGGATATCACCACGGTTCTGGAACCGGGGATGGTGGTGTCGATGGAGCCGATGATCATGCTGCCGGAGGGCGCGCCGGGGGC
>NTKV01000008.1 GCA_002457745.1 SAR116 cluster bacterium MED-G06
CGACAATGTCCCGGGCGTGCCCGGGATCGGGATCAAGACCGCTGCCGAGCTGATCAACAGTTACGGCGACCTCGATACGCTGCTGGCCAGGGCTGACGAGATCAAACAGCCGAAGCGGCGTGAGAATCTGATCAATTTTGCCGAGCAGGCGCGAATCTCACGCGAACTTGTGCGGCTTCGCGATGATGCGCCAACCCCGCTGCCACTTGCCGATCTGAAACGCACCGAGCGTGACATGGATCTGTTGGCGGATTTTCTGCAGGCGCAGAATTTCAAACGCCTTCTGACCCGCATCGGTGCGCCGGCCGGATCTGGCTTTGGAACTGGCGCCGGATCTGGACAGGCCGCGCCGGCCATCCGCTCGATGGGCGGAAGCCCGCAGCCAGCCGAAGCGACAACCGCAACGACAACGGCCGCCGCGCCGGTGCCCCCCGGCGAGACCGACTACCAGCTGATCACCGAGATCGGTGCGCTCGAATCCTGGGTGGCCGAGGCCCGCAAGCAGGGCTATCTGGCGGTGGATACCGAGACAAGTTCGCTGAACGCCGCCGCCGCCGAAATGGTCGGTGTGTCGATGGCGCTGACCCCGGGCCGGGCCTGCTATGTGCCGCTTCGTCATGGCGGCGCGGCGGTGACAGCCGACGGCCAGGCCGGCCTCGCGCTTGACGCTGACATTGTGCAGCCGACGCAGATCGATTTCGATGCCGCGATCGCGGTGTTGAAGCCGTTGTTCGAGGATCCGGCGGTTCTGAAGATCGGGCACAATCTGAAATATGACAGTCATGTACTGATGCGCCCGCACAATGGCGGAATCCACCTGACCCCGGTCGATGACACCATGTGCCTGTCCTATGTTCTGGACGCTGGCCGCGTGGGGGGGCATTCGATGGACTTTCTGGCCGGGCACTGGCTCGACCACAGCACGATCAAATATGAGGATGTGTGCGGTAAGGGCGTAAAGCAGGTGCCCTTCGGTTCCATCGCCCCGGAGGCTGCGCTGGATTATGCTGCCGAGGATGCGGACATCACCTTGCGTCTGTGGCAGATGCTGCGTCCACGGCTGGCAACCGAGGGGCTGACCTCTGTCTATGAGCGGCTGGAGCGCCCGCTGATCCCGGTTCTGGCGGATATGGAACATGCCGGCATCACCGTTGATCCGTCGATCCTGGCGCGGATGTCCAATGATTTTGCCACCCGCATGGACGCTCTGCAGACTGAAATCCATGCCCTTGCCGGCGAGGCGTTCAACATCGCCTCGCCAAAGCAGCTTGGAGAAATCCTGTTTGACAAGATGGGGCTGAAGGGCGGCAAGAAAGCCAAGACCGGTGCCTGGTCGACATCGGCCGATGTGCTGGAGACGCTGGCAGCCGAGGGGGTGGATGTCGCCGCCCGCGTCCTCGACTGGCGGCAGCTTGCAAAACTGAAATCGACCTATGCCGATGCGCTGGTTGACAGCATTCTTGCCGAGACCGGACGGGTTCACACCAGCTTTTCCATGGTCGGGGCATCGACCGGACGGCTGTCCTCGTCCGACCCGAATGTGCAGAACATCCCGATCCGGACCGCAGAGGGCCGGCAGATCCGTACGGCCTTTATCGCCGCGCCGGGCAAGAAACTGATCTCGGCTGACTATTCGCAGATCGAATTGCGGCTTGTCGCGCATGTCGCCGGCGAGCAGTCGATGATCGAGGCGTTCCGTGCCGGCGTTGATATTCACGCCCGTACCGCCTCCGAAGTGTTCGGCATTCCGCTTGACCAGATGGATGGCGAGACCCGTCGCCGGGCCAAGGCGATCAATTTCGGTATCATCTATGGCATTTCCGGCTTTGGTCTGGCCCGCCAGCTGGGCATTGGCCAGGGCGAGGCCCGCGATTACATCACTGCCTATTTCGAGAATTTCCCGGGCATTCGCGGCTATATGGATCGCATCAAGCTTGAGGCGCGCGAGACAGGTCATGTCGAAACGCTGTTCGGGCGGCGAATTCATATTGGCGGCATCACCGCCAGCAATCCGGCGCAGCGTGGTTTTGCCGAGCGGCAGGCCATCAACGCGCCAATTCAGGGAAGCGCTGCCGATATCATCAAGCGGGCGATGGTGCGGCTGCCAGGGGCGCTTCGCGACGCTGGAATCGAGGCGCGCATGCTGCTTCAGGTACATGACGAACTGATCTTCGAGGCTGATGAATCTGTCGCCGAGGCCGCTGTCGAGATCATCCGCGCTGTGATGGAGGCGGCTGCCGATCCGGTGCTGGAGCTGGCCGTGCCGCTTGTCGCCGAGGCCGGCATCGCCGACAGCTGGGCCGACGCGCACTGACTGTCCGCAGGTCCGGCCACCGCTTGCTTTGGGTCGTAGATGACCGGTTTGCGGCACAATGCTGTCAAGCTTTGGCCCTTTTTCATCGGTAACCCGGATGGACGGTGGGTGAAGCGCATGAGGCCTTCGCCAGCTCTGGATGAGGGAGATGACCAGATGGGAACGCGAATTGCGCTTGTTGATGATGACCAGAACATCCTGACATCGGTGTCACTGACACTGGAAAGCGAAGGGTTCGAGGTCGATTGCTATCATGATGGCGAATCAGCACTTCGTGGCCTGGCACGTCGACCGGTGGAACTGGCTGTTCTCGACATCAAGATGCCGCGCATGGACGGCATGGAGCTTCTTCAGAAAATCCGTGCCGGGTCCAGCCTTCCGGTGATCTTCCTGACCAGCAAGGACGACGAGCTCGACGAGGCGCTCGGCCTTGGCATGGGTGCCGATGACTACATCACAAAGCCGTTTTCACAGCGTCTTCTTCTGGCCCGCATCCGCGCTGTTCTGCGCCGCGCCGGGCAGGAGGGTGTGGATCCCACCAGCCCCAATATTGTCCAACAGGGCGAGCTTCTGATGGACCCCGACAGGCATCTGTGCAGCTGGAAGGGCACTGAAGTGAAGCTGACCGTCACCGAATTCCTGATCCTCCAGGCGCTGGCCTCGCGCCCCGGCATGGTGAAGAACCGGGATCAGCTGATGGACGCCGCCTATGGTGAGTCCGTCTTTCTTGATGACCGCACGATCGACAGCCACATCAAGCGGCTTCGTCGCAAGATCAGGGCGCAGGACAAGGAATTCGACAATATCGAAACGCTGTATGGCATCGGGTATAAATACCGGGCATCCTGATTGCGGGCCGCGGCATCGCCCCGGCACCCAGAATGGATGGCCATAACAGAGTGATGGTGCCAGCGTGATCGCAACGATCAAATCCCGGATCCGGCGGCTTCTTGGTCGTGGTGCCATCGGCCGGCCGCTTGTCAGGCTGCGGTTCCGGATGAGCCGGCTGAGCACGCGGATCATGGCGATCATGATGTTTCCGCTGGTGCTGTTCTTTGTCGGGCTGTTCTCGATTGACCAGTACCGTACAACCCTGATCCAGTCCGAATTCACCGCCTTGGAACGTCAGGGTTTCACATTGGCGCGCTCGCTGGCGCTGGCGCAGTCGGAAATCGATGGTGGCCTTGCCAGACGCCGGCTGTCCCCAGAGACAATGAACCATCTTCTGCCGCTGGTCGGCTATGGCACCGAGCTGCGCGCCCGTGTCTTTCGCCATGATGGCAGACTGCTTGCCGATACGGCGCGGTCAGGTTCCGGTGGATCGGTACGGTTGCGTCGGCGCGCCCCGCAGGATGCCTGGAAGCGCACTTCGGACTATTTCCAGATCATGATGCGCCGCGCCGCCGGCATGATCGGCACCGACCGGACGCTTCCTGTCTATCGTGAGCCGCGCCGGCAGAATGCCAATGATTATGACGAGGTGGTGATGGCTCTGGCCGGAGAGCCGGCACGGCAACTCAGGCAGGACATACGTGGCAGGCTGGTGCTGTCGGTGGCGGTTCCGATTCAGGATCTGCGTCTGGTGCGCGGGGCGCTGCTGGTCAGCGTCAGCGGCGGCAAGATCGAGACCGAGATAGCCGACGTCAATGTGGTCTTCATCAAGCTGTTTGGCATTGTCACCCTGATCACCATCGCGCTCAGCGTCTGGCTGGCGCGGTCCATCACCACGCCGATCACCTATCTTGCTGCAGAGGCCGACAATCTTCGTCGCAGTCGTGATCTGTCGGCGCGCATGCAGCGTCTGCCCCGCCGCCGGGACGAGATCGGCAAGCTGTCCGAATCGCTGATCGAGATGACAGACGACCTGCAGAAGCGGATGGCCGCGACCGCCGGTTTTGCGGCTGATGTTGCGCATGAGCTGAAGAACCCGCTGTCCTCGCTGCGAAGTGCCGCCGAAACGATCAGCCGGATTTCCGATGCGAAGCAGCAGCAGAAGCTGATGAATGTCATCCTTCGCGATGTGGCACGTCTTGACAGGCTGATCACCGATATTTCGCGGGCCAGCCGCCTTGATAACGAGATGGCGGTCGAGGCAGCGGCAACCTTTGACCTTCGTGACCTTGCCGGCAATTTTGTCGAGGCGCGGGCAGACACCACCGCTGGCCACAGACTTGTTGCGGAACTCCCGGAAGCGGCAGTGATGGTCCGCGCGCAGGATGGCAGGATTGTCCAGATCCTCGACAACCTGCTTGCCAATGCCGTGTCCTTCGCGCCAGCCGACAGCGAGATCACGTTCCGTCTGACAAGTGACGGCAAGGGGCAGGCCAGTCTGTCGGTCCATGACCGTGGTCCGGGCATCCCGGCGGGGCGGCTTGAGGATGTGTTCAACCGATTCTATTCCGAGCGGCCCGCCGGAGAGGCGTTTGGCGAGCATTCGGGGCTTGGCCTGTCGATCGCGAAGCAGATTGCCCAGGGCTATGGCGGTGACCTGACCGCTGCCAATGACGAAGGCGCCTGTTTCACCCTCACGCTTCCGACTGTCTCTGCATGACAGGCAGCGGGGGTGGCCTGACCTGTCCTGTTTCGTTTGGGCCAACGCTGGCAACATGGTTATGATGTGACGATGGATGATTCACCGCCACGCCTGATTCTGGTGACTGGGGCCTCCGGCGCCGGCCTCTCGACCGCCCTCAATATCCTTGAGGATGTGGGAATCATGGCTGTGGACAATTTGCCGATTGCCATGATCGACACGCTGGTCGCGCTTGAGGTCGAAACCGGTGGGCGTAGCCTTGCCATCGGTCTTGATGTGCGCACGACAGGGTTTTCTCCAGAGGCTGTGGAAACCCTGGTGGGCAACCTTCGGCGCAAGTTCGGGGCGCAATTCACCAGCGTTTTCCTGTCCGCATCGCGTGATGACCTGCTGCGCCGTTTCAACGCCACCAGACGGCAGCATCCGTTGCAGCATATCGGATCGCTGGAAGAGGCGATCTCGGCTGATCTGGCGCGCATGGACCAGGTGATGCCGCATGGCGATATCCAGATCGACACCAGTGCCGCGAAGCCGTCAGACCTCCGGCAGTCCTTGCTCTCCAGGCTGGAGATGGACAAGGAGTTCCAGATCCAGGTGCGGCTGTTGAGTTTTTCCTACAGGCGGCGATTGCCGGACCATAGCGACCTTGTCATCGACATGCGGTTTGCCAGCAACCCGCATTGGGTGGCCGAGCTGCGCCAGTTTGACGGCCGTGATCCGCGGGTGATCACCTATCTTGAGGCGGACGAGGTTGCGCTTGGCGTGATCGACTCGGTGAAAAGTATGCTGGTTCAGATGCTGCCACGCATGTCCCTCGAGGGCAGACCAATCCTGACCGTCGCTTTCGGGTGCACCGGGGGAAAACACCGGTCTGTCTGGGCCACCGAAACAGTGGGGAAATGGCTTCGCGATGAGGGCTATAGTGTGAAGGTGGCGCATCGCGAGATAGACGCAGGATCCTGACTGGTCAGTCGTTATGACCCATGATGCCGCAAGCGGGTTTCCTTGCGACAGGATATCTGATATGGCTCCCCATCTTCCTGATCAAAGCGAGTGTGACGATGTCGACAGATTTCATCATTGCGGATGCCTCCCTTGCCGAATGGGGCCGCAAGGAACTTTCCATTGCAGAAACCGAAATGCCGGGCCTGATGGCTCTGCGTGACGAATTTGGCGCATCCAAGCCGCTTGCGGGCGCGCGTGTCGCCGGATGTTTGCACATGACCGTCCAGACAGCGGTTCTGATCGAGACGCTGACAGCGCTCGGTGCGGATGTGCGCTGGGCCTCCTGCAACATCTTTTCAACCCAGGATCAGGCCGCTGCGGCGATTGCTGCCGCTGGTGTGCCGGTCTTCGCCAAGAAGGGTGAGACACTGGCTGAATACTGGGAATATGTTGACCGCATCTTCGACTGGTCGGATGGCGGTAGCGCCAACATGATCCTCGATGATGGCGGTGATGCCACCATGTATATCCTTCTTGGTGCCCGCGCCGAAGCTGGCGAGGACGTCCTCGCCATGCCGTCGAGCGAGGAAGAGGAATTCCTGAAAGCACAGATTCATACCCGTCTTGCCAGCAGCCCGGGGTGGTTCACCCGTCAGCGCGATGCCATCAAGGGTGTGTCGGAGGAAACCACAACCGGTGTCCTTCGTCTGTACCAGCTTGCCGAGGCAGGCGGTCTGCCATTCCCGGCGATCAATGTGAATGACAGCGTCACCAAGTCGAAGTTCGACAATCTGTATGGCTGTCGTGAGTCGCTTGTTGACGGCATTCGCCGCGCAACTGACGTGATGCTGGCTGGCAAGGTGGCTGTTGTTGCCGGCTATGGTGATGTCGGCAAGGGATCAGCCGCCTCGCTTCGTCAGGGTGGCGCGCGCGTCATGGTTACCGAAGTCGACCCGATCTGCGCCCTGCAGGCGGCGATGGAAGGCTATGAGGTCGTGACCATGGAGCAGGCCGCACCGAAGGCCGATATCTTTGTGACCGCGACCGGCAACAAGGATGTCATCACCATGGATCATATGCGCGACATGAAAGATCGCGCCATCGTCTGCAACATCGGTCATTTCGATAACGAGATCCAGGTGTCCTCGCTGCAGAACATGAACTGGTCCGAGATCAAGCCACAGGTTGACGAGGTCGAGTTCCCCGACGGCAAGCGGATCATCATGCTGGCCAAGGGCCGCCTGGTGAACCTCGGATGTGCCACCGGTCACCCGTCCTTCGTGATGTCTGCCTCCTTCACCAACCAGGTGCTGGCTCAGATGGAACTGTGGAATGAAGGCGGATCCTACGAGCACAAGGTCTACACCTTGCCGCGGCATCTCGATGAGAAGGTGGCAGCCCTCCATCTTGCCAAGGTTGGCGCGACCCTGTCGCAGCTGAATTCCGATCAGGCAGCCTATATCGGCGTCGAGCAGCAGGGGCCGTTCAAGGGCGACCAGTACCGCTACTAGGCCGGATGAACCGCCGCGAGATCATACTTTGCGACCCGGCCGCGACCACGCGGCTGGGTTTTTTGTTGGCTGGAGCGCTCCGCACCGGCGATGTGATTGCCCTCAGCGGCGCCCTTGGCGCTGGCAAGTCGGTGCTGGCACGCGGCATCGTGCTGGCGCTTTGTCCGGATGAGGCTGATATCCCCAGTCCGACCTTCACGCTTGTCCAGACCTATGAGCCTGCAGACGGCCCATCCCTGATGCATTTCGATCTCTACCGTCTGGAATCGGCCGAGGAAGCGCTCGATCTTGGTATCGAGGATGCCTTTGTCGAGGCGGTGTCACTGATCGAATGGCCGGAACGGCTTGGCCCCTGGCTGCCGCGCGGCGCACTTCGCATCTCGCTGGCGCCAGATGACAGCTCACCGGAAATGCGCGTTGCCACGCTTGAGGGAGGCCCCCGCTGGCACCCTGTCATGGATCAGGCAAGCAGCCTTTTCACCGAATGATGCAATCGTCATGTCTCACTTGAATTTGTAGCGCGCGGCCTCGTCTTTGCGCGGCGTTGCTTCTATAGTGGCGGGATGACGCCGCTGCCTTCCCGTCACGACCGAATCCACACCATTCCGGCCGGAGTGCCCTTTGCCATGTCGCTTGCCGCTGGTATCCGGCGTCTTGCCGATGGGCCGGAGGCCTTGGCCCGCGCCACCATTCTTGTGCCCTCACGCCGGGCGGCGCAATCGCTCCGCGCCGCTTTTCTGCAAACCCTTGGTGATGGTGCGGCGCTGCTGCCACGGATCGACCCGATCGGTGATGTCGAGGAGGAATCCCCCGACATGCTGGATTTCGGCGCGGATGCGCCATCGCTTCCCCCGGCGATGGACCCGCTTCGCCGGCAGCTGTGGCTGGCCCGTCTTCTCGAAGGATTTCGCCTTGGCGATGTTGCGCCAACCCCGCCACAGGCCATGCGGCTTGCCGACTCGCTGGCGCGGCTTCTTGATTCGCTGTGCAATGCCGACGCCACACCCGAAATGCTGCGCGATCTCCTTCCCGACAGGTTCTCGCGCCATTGGCAGGACATCCTGAAACTGCTGTCCATCCTGATCGACCGGTGGCCGGCGATCCTCGAGGAGCAGGGCGTGATTGACGCTGCCGACCGGCGCAACAGGCTGGTCAGGCTTCGCTGTGATGTCTGGCGGCAGCGGCAACCGGATGACCTGATCATCGTTGCCGGATCGACCGGTACCTTTGCGGCGACGCGCGAGCTGATTGCCTGTGTCGCCGATCTGCCAAGTGGACATGTCGTGCTGCCTGGCTTGGATCGCGGGGCAACAGGTCACTGGGATCTGGTGCGCAGCGAAAGCGGCCACCCTCAACATCAGCTCTCGGTGCTTCTCGACAGTCTCGAGGTGACACCGGAGGCGGTTCGCGACTGGCCCGCGCTTGTCGATCAGCAGGAGGTGAGCCAGCGCCGTCGGGACCTGATGCGCGAGGTGTTCAAGCCGGCGGCGCTGACTGCCGACTGGCGGCGGCTTGGCAGCACCCATCCGGAGCTTGGTCGTGATTCACTCGATGGTCTGACGATGGTTGACTGCGCCACCCGCGCTGAGGAAGCGGCCCTGGTGGCACTGGCGATGCGCGAGGTGCTGGAAACCCCGCAGCGCACCGCCGCGCTGGTGACGCCGGACAGGCAGCTTGCCGAGGCGGTGATTGCGGCACTTCGACGGTGGCGGATCGATGTGGATGATTCTGCCGGAAGGCCGCTTACGCAATGCCCGGTTGGTGGTTACTTGCAAAGCCTTGTGACCATGCTGGCCGAGGATTTTGCGCCGGTGCCGACCCTGGCCTTCCTGAAACATCCGCTGGCATCCGGCGGGGTGCCACCAGCCATCTTCCGCGCCCGGGTGCGGACTTTGGAAATTGATGGCATCCGTGGCTATCGCCCGGCCCCGGGTCTTCAGGGGCTGCGCGACAGGCTTGCCGGGCATGAGGAACTTGCCAGCTTTTTCGATCATGCCATCGCGGCGCCGCTGGCCGGTCTCGTCGCCGCCTGGCAGTCGCCGGCTCCCAGCCTTGCCTCGCTGGCGATCGCGCTTGGCGATGCGGCGGAGCGAATGGCGGCGCGGTCACGCGATGCTGATGGTGGTGCGGACGCGGCAGACGGGGCGCTTCATCTGTGGGCCAACGAGGATGGTGAGGCGGCGGCGATGCTGCTGGCGTCACTTACCGAACAGGGCGAAGGCTTTGCCACGGATATTGAGTCCTTTCCGCACATCATGGCCCAGCTTCTGGCCGACCGGACGGTGCGGCGCACCTGGCAGACCCACCCCCGGCTGGCCATTCTCGGCCCGGTCGAGGCGCGGATGCAGAGCGCTGACAGGCTGATCCTTGGCGGCTTCAATGAAGGCAACTGGCCACCCCGCCCCGAGATCGACCCCTGGACCAATGGTGAGATGCGCCGCGCTGCCGGGTTGCAGCCGCATAACTGGCGTACCGGACTGAGCGCGCATGATGTCTGGATGGCCAGCTGCGCACCGGAGGTCATCATCACCCGCGCCCTTCGTGACGGTGATGCCGCGACCACGGCAAGCCGCTGGCGGCAGCGCTTTGATGCTGTCACCAAGGCGCTGAGCATCGAGGGGGCTGTGGACCGGGGGCAGCGCTGGCGTGATGCAATGATGGCGATGACACCTGTGCCGGTGATGGTGCCGGTGACCCGGCCACGTCCGGCACCGCCGGTTGCGGCGCGTCCACGCCGCTTTTCGGCAACCGAGATTGATGACTGGATTGCCGATCCCTACAGCCTCTATGCCAAACGCATTCTGCAGCTTCGCCCGCAGGAGGATCTCGACCGGCCGATCGATGCGGCGCTTCGCGGCAATCTGGTGCATGACGCTCTTGCCGCCTTCCTCAAGGACCACCCCGCCGGCAGTCTTCCCGAGGATGCGCTGGCGCGGCTTCGCGCGACGGCACGCCGCCTGTTCGAACCGTACTGGCAGAATCCGACGGTGCGGCATTTCTGGTGGCCGGCCTTCGAGACGATTTCCGCCTGGTTCATCGAAACCGAAGTCAACCGCCGCGCGACCATTCTGGAAAGCCATGCCGAGATCAAGGGACGGATCGAGGTCGAGGCCCCGGCGGGGCCGGTCATCTTCACGGCCCGCGCCGACAGGATCGACCGGCTGGCGGGTGGCGGTCTGGCGGTTCTCGACTACAAGACCGGCAGGGCTCCGACAAAGGCCGCTGTCGCCAAGCGTCGACGCACCCAGCTTCTTGTGGAATCGGTGATTGCCGCGCGCGGCGGGTTCGAGGGGCTGGACAGCGCCGTTGTCGAGGCGATGGAATATTGGCGACTGACCGGCAGGAGTGACGAGCCGGCGCAGCGTGTCGATGTGCGTCCCGATGACTGGTCGGCAGAGGATGATTTCGACATGCTGGCGCGGTTGGCGACGGATTTCGACGCGCCCACCACCGCCTATGCCAGCCTTCCTGATCCGGCCATCGGCCCGGCTTTTCCGCAATATGACCATCTGGCGCGTGTTGATGAATGGCGGCTTGCCGAACATGGCCGTCCGGACGCGGCGCCGGTCATGGCTGCGGCTGATCATGCCATTGTCGAGGCGCCGGGGTTCGATCCGCATGTCGCATCGGATGCGTCCAGCCGGCAGGCGGCGGCGTCCGATCCCGGAACCTCGGTCTTTGTCTCGGCGAATGCCGGCACCGGCAAGACCAAGCTGTTGACCGACCGGGTGCTGCGGCTGATGCTTCAGGGGGCGGCACCTGACAGCATTCTGTGTGTCACCTATACCCGCGCCGCGGCGGCAGAGATGCGCAACCGCATTTCGGGCAAGCTGGCGGACTGGACAGTCAGTTCCAGCGAGGCGCTGCTTGACGATCTTCGTGGGATGGGGATCGGCGTCCCCGCGCAGGAGATGCTGGGGCGGGCCCGAAGCCTGTTTGCCGAAATTCTGGACAATGATGACGGCCCGCGGGTGGAGACGGTGCATTCCTTCTGCCAGTCGGTGCTGCGCCGCTTCCCGATCGAGGCCGGCATCGTGCCGCAGGCCGAGCTTGCCGACACGTTCGAGCAGGGGCGGATGAAGGCCGAGGCGCGTGACAATCTGCTGCGGCGCGCCGACCCGGATCTGGCACGGTTGATCGGACGGCTGGCGTCGCAGACAAGCGAGGGCAATGCCGAGACGCTTCTTGATGAACTTCTGGACAAGGAAGGACGGCTTGCCGACCCGGACATCGAGCTTCGGCTGAAGACGCATTTTGCCGAGGGGCGGGGAATCGACCCGGCGCTCGATCTGGACCAGGTGATCGAGGCGCTTGTCGCGGATCTCGACATCGAAGGGCTTCGTGCCAGCGCCGCCGCGCTGACGCAAAGCGGTGTTGCGGGTCAGATGAGGCGCGCCACAAAGATCACTGCCTGGCTTGGTGAGGATGATGACGGGCGACGGCGGCATATTGACCGGCTGATTGCGGCGCTGTTTGGCAGCAATGGTCCGCTCAGTGAACGCAGCCTGTCGAACAAGGATATTCGCGATGCCTTCCCGCGCGTTGTCGAGGTGCAACAGACCACGCAACAGGCGTTGTCCGGGCTGATCGCGACCCGCGCGGCGCAACGCTGCCGTGACCTGACTGGCGCATTGTACGGATTTGGCCGCGCCTTTCAGGATGAATATGAAACGCTGAAGACCCGCCGCGGCCTTCTCGATTATGACGATCTGATCAGGCTGACAAATGCGATGCTTGCCGATGGCGACGCGGCGCAATGGGTTGCGTGGAAGCTTGATAACGGGGTTCATCATCTGCTTCTTGACGAGGCGCAGGATACCAGCCCGGCACAGTGGCAGCTTTTGCGCCGGCTTGGTGACGAATTCTTCGAGGCCGCCGGTGAGACCTCCGCAGATTCTGGCCCCCGCACCCTGTTTGTCGTCGGTGACTTCAAACAGTCGATCTATTCCTTTCAGGGGGCTGATCCGGTGGTGATGGGCCGGAACAGGCTGGAGCTTCATGACCGGGCCGGCACATTGGCGGCACCCTGGCGCGAGGTCGGGCTTGATGTGTCCTTCCGCTCGGCGCGACCGATCCTTGATCTTGTCAATCTGGTGGTGCCAGCGCTTGATGGCATCACAGACCCGCGCATGCCGGGATTTCAGGCACACCGGTCGGCACGCCGCGATGCTGGTGGCTTTGTCGAGGTGCTGCCGGTTGTGGCCGAGGATGAGGCACCGGTTGACCCGCCTGCCTTCGCCCCGCCGGAAATCCGTGAGCCGCGTGACGCTGCGGCACAGTCGGCAGCGAAGCTTGCTGAAATGCTGTCAGAGTGGATCGGTCAGCGCAGACTTCCCTCTGGTCGGCTGATGCGGGCTGGTGATGTCATGGTGCTGCTGCGATCGCGCGGGCGATATCACCGGCTGTTGCTGGCGGCGCTGCAGCAGGCCGGCATTCCGGTGGCCGGTGCCGACAGGATGAAGCTGGAGGACCAGATCGAGATCCAGGACCTTCTTGCGCTTGGTGATGTCATGCTTCTTCCCGAGGATGACTTGCAGCTGGCGGCGGTGTTGAAATCGCCCCTCATCGGCATTGATGAGGAGACGTTGTTCACCCTGGCGCATGATCGTGGTGGCAGGAGCCTTCATGCCTGTCTGATGGCGCATGCTGGCGGTGACAGCGCGCTTGGCAGGGTGGCAGACCGGGTGATCCGGCTTCGTGAGCTTGCCGAGGGCCAGTCGGTGTTCGGCTTCTACAGCAGCGTGCTGATCGAGGCGCGCCAGGATTTCCGGCGGCGTCTCGGCGCGGCGGTGGATGAAACGCTGGATCATTTCCTCACACTGGCGCAGGCGTTCGGCAGTGCTGGCGGTGTGTCGCTGACCGGCTTTCTGGCGCAGCTTCGCGGCAGCGGCGGTGAGGTGCGACGCGACATGGATAGCGATGGTGCCGATCAGGTGCGTGTGATGACCATTCATGGCGCCAAGGGTCTGGAGGCGCCGGTGGTGGTGCTTCCCGATATGCTGGCACCGGTCTCGCGCATTCCCGAACAGCTTGTCCGCGACCCGCAGAGTGGATTTGTCTATTGGGCCCCGGGCGGGGTGCGCCCCGACTTTGTCTCCGAGGCCCGCGACAGGGCCCGTGAACGCGAGGATGAGGAGGAGAACCGGCTTCTCTATGTTGCGCTGACCCGGGCCCGCGACGGCATTGTCATCGGTGGCTGGCAGGCACAGCATCGCCGGCGGCTTGAGGCAAGCCACTATGAACGTCTTCATGCGGCGGTGTCCGGCATGGAGGGAGTCGAGGCGGATGCGGACGGCACCCTTCGGCTCAACACCGAGGGTGCTCTGCCAGCAGGAAATCAGGGGCTGCCGGTGCCACCCCCGGTCGAAGACAGCCGGCCGGTGCCGGACTGGCTGTTCCGCGATGCGCCAGAAGAACCGCGCCCGCCACGCCCGCTTCGCCCGTCACAGCCGGATGGCCGGGCCCAGACTGCGCGCGCCCCGGGAAGCCGTCTTGCCGCTTCGCGTGCGCTGGCCCGTGGGCGGCTGGCGCACCGGTTGTTCGAGGTGCTGCCGATGATCGAGCCGGCCCGGCGGAGTGCTGTTCGTGATGCGATGCTTGCGGCGCAGGTGGATGTGCCGGCTGACCAGGCAGCGCAACTGGCGGCTGAGGTCGAAGCGGTGATGGATCTTGCCGCACTCGCGCCGGTGTTCGGACCCGATGCGCTTGCCGAAATATCCGTCAGCGGGGTGATTGACGGCATCGGTGTTGCCGGCCAGATCGACAGGCTTCATGTCGACGAAACACGCGTCCTTGTCGCCGATTTCAAGACTGGTCCGCGTCCGTCGCAGACGCCACTGGACTATGTCAGACAGATGGCGCTCTATGCAGCGCTGCTGGAACAGATCTATCCGGGGCGTCAGGTCACCACCTGGCTTGTCTGGACCGAGGCCTGTGCCATAGAAGAGCTGGACAGGACCGCGCGCGCAGCGGCGCTGGCACCGGCAACATCTGTCTGACCTGAAGGGCCGGGTTGACGGAGGCGGGTCCTCCTCCTACCTTCAGATAACGGCGCTGCGGTGCCGTTCTCTCATGCGCTACACAAGGGACCATCACCATGGCGACAACCAAAACCACCGACAGTGACTTTTCTGCCGACGTCCTCAATGCGGACAAGCCGGTTCTGGTTGATTTCTGGGCAGAATGGTGCGGCCCATGCAAGGCCATCGGCCCAGCCCTTGAAGAGCTAAGCGATGTTCACGGTGAGGCGATCTCGATCGTCAAACTGAATATCGATGAAAACCCGCTGACCCCTCAGCAATATAATGTGCGGGGCATCCCGACGCTGCTGATCTTCAAGGGCGGCGAGGTTGTTGCCGAGAAAATCGGCGCTGTGCCGAAGTCGCAGCTCGAGTCCTGGATCACCAACAGCATCGGCTGATCCGGCATAGACTCCGCCGATATGCTTAGTCTGGCAGCGTGCCGTTGGCTGCCAGCACATGGCCGGCAAGATAAAGCGATCCACAGATCATCACCGGACCATCCGGCGTGGCCGAGCCATCCCCGATGGCTTGCAGGGCGCCGGTGACCGAGGGGGCCGGTCGGGCGCCGGCAAAAACCGTGTCTGCGTCTCTGGCCAGTGCCTCGGCACTCAGGCTGGCTGGCTGGTCAGGGATCGTGACGCACTGGATGGACGCTGCCTGTGACGCGATCTGGCGCAGAAATTCGGCTGCTGGCCGCGTGTCGAGGGCACCACAGATGAAATGCCATTTAACCGGGACATCGCCGGGATAAAGCCGGGGAAGGGCTGCTGCCAGCGCCGCTGCCCCATGGGCATTATGGGCCCCGTCGATCCAGACAGGCTGGTCCAGCAACTGGGTCAGCTTTCCCTCCGGAAGACGCTGCAGCCGCCCCGGCCAGACGGCCCGTGCCACGCCATCTGCAAGTGCCTTGGTGCCAATGCGGGGCATCACTGTGGTCAGCGCTGCGGCGGCAAGTGCGGCGTTGGCCTGCTGGTGCGCGCCGCGCAACGCCGGGGCAGGCAGACGTACCCAGCCATGATCCAGAGCGATGCTGATGCCGCCATCATCGCTGGCGGACCAGTTGATATCATGGCCCATGACACGAAGCTTTGCGCCAATGCTGGCAGCGTGCCCGGCAAGGGCGGCATGCGCGGCGTCACTCTGTGCCGCAGCAAGGCAGGGGGTGTCCGGTCGCATGATGCCGGCCTTCTGCCCGGCAATGCCGGCAAGGTCGCTTCCCAGAAAATGTTCATGGTCGCTCGCGATCGGGGTGATCACGGTAGCGGCCGGGCGGTCCAGGACATTGGTGGAATCCAGCGCCCCGCCAAGTCCGGTTTCGAGAAGCAGCAGATCAGCCTCGATCCGGGAAAAGGCAAGGAAGGCCGCGGCGGTGGTGACTTCAAAAAAGGTGACCGGCATGTCGCCATTGGCGGTCTCGACCTCTTCCAGCAGATCGGCGAGGGCGCCGTCGGAGATCAGCGTGCCGGCCAGACGAATTCGCTCATTGAACCGGCAGAGATGCGGCGAGGCATAGACATGGACGCGCAATCCGGCGGCCTCGGCCATGGCACGCATGAGGGCAATTACCGAGCCCTTGCCGTTGGTGCCGGCGACATGGATCACGGGTGGCAGCCGGTGATGCGGATTGCCAAGACGGGCCAGGAGGTCGCGCGTGCGATCCAGCCCGAGATCGATCAGTTTCGGATGAAGCGCGGCAAGCCGGTCAAGAGCGGCGGCGGCGCGCGCACCGTCATCGGCGCGCCCGCGTGCCGGCATCAGGCGGCTCTTGTGGCCTTGCGCTGGCCCATCAGGAAGCCAAGGACGCGTTCCAGATACTCGGGCTGCTCGGCGCGTGGCACAACGCAGTCAACCATGCCGTGATCCTGAAGATATTCGGCGGTCTGGAAATTCTCCGGAAGCTTCTCGCGCACCGTCTCCTCAATCACCCGGCGGCCGGCAAAGCCAATGATCGCGCCGGGTTCGGCGATCTGCAGATCACCAAGCATGGCGAAGGAGGCGGTGACACCGCCGGTGGTCGGATGCGCCAGCAGCACGATATGGGGCAGACCCGCATCGCGCACTTTGTCGACAGCCAGAATGGTGCGCGGAAGCTGCATCAGCGACAGCACGCCTTCCTGCATCCGTGCGCCGCCGGTGGAGGGAACGGTGATCAGCGCGGCGTCGTGGGCCACAGCCGCCTCGGCGGCGGCAATGATGCCGTTTCCGACCATGCGGCCCATCGATCCTCCCATGAAGCGGAAGTCAAAGGCGGCCATCACTGCCTTCTGTCCGCCGATGGTGCCATGCGCCACCGCGATGGCGTCATTCAGGCCAGTCTTGGCGCGGGTGTCCTTCAGCCTGTCGGCGTATTTACGGGAATCGCGAAACTTCAGAGGATCGTCGACAATGGCGCCAAGTTCCACACGCTCGAACACGCTCTTGTCGAAGGTCATCGCGAAGCGCGCCTCCGGCGGCAGCGGGCTATGGTTGCCACAGGTCGAGCAGCAGTTGTTCGCCTGCTCGAATTCACGATGAAAGATCATCTGACCGCAGGATTTGCACTTCACCCACAGATTGTCAGGAACATCATTGGTGGTAACAAGCGCCTTGATTTTCGGCAGCACCGCGTTGGTGATCCAGTTCATCCTTCAGGTCCTCATCCAGTCGGCACAGACGCCACAATGGCGGGTGTCAGCCCTTCGCTGCTGCGACACCATCGGCAAGATCACCGACAAATGCGGCAATTTTGGACACGGTTTCGGGGGTGCCGTTGCCATCCGCGCCGATTGTGTCGGCGATAATCTCGACAACCGCGGATCCGACAATGGCGCCGTCGCTGAGGCTGGCGGCTTCGCCGGCCTGCCCGGGCGTACGGATGCCGAACCCGGTGACCACCGGAAGATCGGTCACGGCAGAAATACGCTTGTAGGCTGCCGAGATTGTATCGGCAGCCGCGCTGCGCGTTCCGGTGATGCCGGTGATTGCCACGTAATAGACAAAGCCGCTTGCCGACCCAAGAACAACGGGAAGCCGCTTCTCGTTGCTTGTCGGGGTGACAAGGCGGATGAAATCGAGCCCGGCCTCGGCGGCAGGCTCGCACAGCTCGTCATCTTCTTCCGGTGGCAGATCGACGATGATCAGCCCGTCGACACCGGCGTCGGATGCGTCGGCAAGGAACCTGTCGACGCCGTAGATGTAGATCGGGTTGTAATAGCCCATCAGCACCAGCGGCGTGTCCGGATGGCGCTGGCGAAAGCCACGCGCCAGCTCCAGCGTGCCAGCAAGGGTCATCCCGTTTTTCAGAGCGCGTAGCGAGGCGGCCTGAATCGCCGGTCCATCCGCCATCGGGTCGGAGAAGGGCATGCCAAGCTCGACAATATCAACCTTTGAGTCGACAAGCGCGTCGAGGATGGCTTCGGATGTCTGTCTGTCCGGGTCACCGGCGGTGACAAAGACACCAAGGATGCCGCGGCCTTCCGATCTGGCATTGGCGAAGGCAGTATTGATACGTGAGGTCATGGTCCGGTCTTTCCTGAAGTCTGTCCAGCCTAGAGCTTGCCGCGCTCTTCCAGCATCGGCAGCACCGCGCCAAGATCCTTGTCGCCACGCCCGCACATGTTGAGGATCACAATCTCGTCCTTGTCCATATCGCCGATGATGGTACCGACAAAAGACAGCGCATGTGACGGCTCAAGTGCCGGAATGATCCCTTCGAGTCGGGAACAGAGCTGGAAGGCGTCGAGCGCTTCCTCATCGGTCGCGCTGACATAATTCACCCGCTTCATGTCGTGAAGCCAGGAATGCTCCGGCCCGATTCCGGGGTAATCCAGCCCGGCCGAGATTGAATGGGCGTCGATGATCTGGCCGTCATCATCCTGCAGCAGATAGGTGCGGTTGCCATGCAGCACACCGGGCGTACCACCGGTCAGCGAAGCGGCATGCAGCCCGGAGGGAATGCCCTTGCCGGCAGCCTCGACGCCATAGATTGTCACATCTTCATCATCAAGGAAGGGATGGAACAGCCCCATGGCGTTCGACCCGCCACCGATGCAGGCGACGATGGTGTCGGGAAGGCGGCCTTCGGCATCCATGATCTGCTGGCGGGCCTCCTTGCCGATGACCGACTGGAAGTCGCGGACCATCTGCGGATAGGGGTGCGGGCCGGCGACAGTGCCGATGATGTAGAAATGCGTTTCCGCATTCGCCACCCAGTACCGAAGCGCCTCATTCATCGCGTCCTTCAGCGTGCCGGTCCCGGAGGTGACCGGGTGAACCTTCGCGCCAAGAAGGCGCATCCGGTCGACATTCGGCTTCTGCCGGCGGACATCTTCCTCGCCCATGAAGACTTCGCATTCCATGTCGAACAGCGCGCAGGCTGTTGCTGTTGCCACGCCATGCTGGCCGGCACCGGTCTCGGCGATGATCTTGGTCTTGCCCATGCGCTTGGCAAGCAGTGCCTGCCCGAGCACGTTGTTGATCTTGTGCGCGCCGGTATGGTTCAGCTCGTCGCGCTTCAGATACAGTTTCGCCCCGCCATAATGGGCTGTCAGCCGCTCGGCGAAATAGAGCGGGCTCGGCCGGCCGACATAATGGGTCTGGTAATAGGCCAGTTCACGCGCGAAATCGGCGTCTGTCGTCGCTGCCCTGTAGGAGCTTTCCACCTGAAGGATCAGCGGCATCAGGGTCTCGGCCACGAAACGCCCGCCATGCATGCCGAAACGGCCGCGCTCGTCGGGCTGGTTGCGAAGGGAATTGAGGTTTACGTCGGTCATGATGATCCCGGCCTTGCGTGATGGCTCTAGGCGGTGAAAGGGAAGGCGAAACTTAGCGCAACTGCGCCTGTGATACAAATTGGTGAATGCGCGCTGCGTCTTTTTTTCCGGGGGCGGACTCAACACCGCTGGAGACGTCCACCGCGACCGCGCCGGTCACCGTGACAGCGCGGCTGACATTGTCCGGCGACAACCCGCCTGCCAGCATCCAGCGTGTGCTTCCGGCATGATCGGCAAGGAGGGTCCAGTCAAAGACATGGCCGGTTCCTCCGGGCAGCCCGCCGGGGTCTCCCTTGGCGTCAAAAAGCAGCCAGTCGGCGATCCCATCCCAGTCGGCGCAGATCGCAAGGTCTTCCGGTCCGGCCACGCGGATGGCACGGATCAGCGGCAGTGCGTATCGCTTCCGGATGGCTTCGCCGCGTGCCGGCGTCTCGTTGCCGTGAAGCTGGATCAGATCGGGCTGTGCCGTCTCGACCATCTCATCAAGCCCGGCATCATCCATGTCGACCGTCAGGGCAACGCATGAAGGCCCGTGTCGCAGCGCCCTGGCATGATCGGTGATGGCGCGGGCGGCGCTCATCGACAAGTGCCGAGGCGAGCGCGGAAAGAACACCATGCCGATGAAGGAGGCGCCGGCAGCGCGGCACGCATCATAGTCGCCCGGTGTCGCGATCCCGCAGATCTTTACCGCTGTATCTGTTGCTGTGCTCACTGAAGTCTCCTGACATCGCCCGATACAGATGAGTCGTCTGTTTCGCTGGCAGCAAGCTGGTCCTCGGCCCTGGCGGCGCGTTTCTCTGCCTTGCCAAGTTCACGCCTGAGTTTCCAGTTCCGCGTGCGGGCCGCGACAAGCGACAGCCAGACAAGTCCGCCGCCGAACAACGCCCCGGCGACAAAGCCGCCAAGCGCCAGCCCCCAGACAGCGATATCAAGCTGGCCGCTGAAGGGCCAGAACCGGAGCATGGTGACCTGCGTGTTGGATATGGCGAACACCATCGCCAGAAGCGTGGCGACAAGCGAGAGGATCAACCAGAGAAAGCGGCCGATGAAGCGCATGGCCATGAACCGGTCAGCGGTTCAGGCGTTCGCGCATGCCTTTGCCCATCTTGAAAAAAGGTACCTTCTTCTCGGCAACCTGAACGCTCGCACCTGTGCGCGGGTTACGCCCGACCCGGGCCTTGCGCTGGCGAACCGAAAAAGCGCCGAAGCCGCGAAGCTCGACCCGGTCCCCCTGTTCCAGTGCGGCACCGATCTCGTCAAGGATGGTGCCCACAAGGCGTTCGATGTCACGGTGATACAAGGCCGGGTTCTTTGCGGCCAGTCTGGCAATCAGTTCAGAACGTGTCACTGGCACCACCCACTGGAAAAATTGAAAGAATACAGACGAAAGCATGCCTGCTGGCTAGAAACAGGTCAACCGCGTTGCTGGGACAAAGGGCTGTATTTCGTGATGAATCACCACCGAGACCCGCTGGAATGCCGCGTCAGACCCAGATTCAAGGCAAAAAAGAAGGCGGACCAGCGCAGGCTGCGCTGATCCGCCTGATTTAGGCAGGCGTCGCTTATTCGTCGTCGCCCGATTCGCGTTTGGCCAGTGCCGCGCCCAGAATGTCACCAAGGCTGGCACCGCTGTCGGAGGAGCCATACTCCTCGACAGCCTGCTTTTCCTCGGCAGTTTCACGGGCCTTGATCGACAGGCTGAGCTTGCGGGTCTTTCTGTCGACATTGGTGATCACGGCGTCAACCTTCTCACCAACAGCGAACCTGTCGGCACGCTGCTCGGCACGGTCACGGCTGAGATCCACACGCCGGATGAACCCGGTGAGCGATTCGCCGACACTGACTTCGATGCCATTGTCGGTCAGCTGGGTGACGGTACAGGTGACGACTTCACCCTTGCGATGGCTGTCCATCTGGCCGGCGAACGGATCGTCGGTCAGCTGCTTGATGCCAAGCGAGATGCGCTCCTTGTCGATATCGACATCGAGGATCTTCGCCTTCACCATGTCGCCTTTGTTGAAGCCCTCGAGAGCGGCTTCGCCAGTGGCGTCCCAACTGATGTCGGACAGGTGTACCAGGCCATCGATCTCGTCGGTCAGACCCACAAACAGACCAAATTCGGTGATGTTGCGGATCTCGCCTTCGATCTCGGTACCGGCCGGGTTGGCGCTGCTGTAGTCTTCCCACGGGTTACCGCTGCACTGCTTGAGACCAAGCGAGATGCGGCGTTTGCCAAGGTCGACATCGAGGACCATGACCTCGACCTGCTGCGAGGTCGAGACGATCTTGCCAGGATGGACGTTCTTCTTGGTCCAGCTCATCTCCGAGACGTGAACCAGACCCTCGACACCAGCTTCCAGCTCGACGAACGCGCCGTAGTCGGTGATGTTGGTCACGCGGCCTTCCAGCTTCGAGCCAATCGGGAACTTGCCCTCGACGCTCTCCCACGGATCGGCCTGAAGCTGCTTCATGCCAAGCGAGATACGCTGGGTCTCCGGATTGAAGCGGATCACCTGGACCTCGACGGTCTCGCCGATCTGCAGGGCTTCGGACGGATGGCTGATGCGCTGCCATGCGATGTCGGTGACATGCAGCAGGCCGTCAACGCCGCCAAGGTCAACAAACGCACCGTAATCGGTGATGTTCTTGACCACACCCTGAAGGACCTGGCCTTCCTGGAGGTTCGAGACAAGCTCGGAGCGTGCTTCGGCGCGGGATTCTTCCAGAACGGCGCGACGCGAGACAACGATGTTGCCGCGGCGGCGGTCGATCTTCAGAATCTGGAACGGCTGCGGGGTGCCCATCAGCGGGCCAAGGTCCCGAACCGGACGGATGTCGACCTGGCTTCCCGGAAGGAAGGCGGTGGCACCCGACAGGTCGACGGTGAAACCGCCCTTGACCTTGCCGAAGATCACGCCGGTGACGCGCTCCTGCTTTTCGAAGGATGCCTCGAGAAGGCCCCAGGCTTCCTCGCGGCGGGCCTTGTCACGCGACAGCACGGCCTGGCCGTTCTTGTCTTCCATGCGCTCGACATAGACCTCGATCTCGTCACCGACATTGATGTCGGGGTCCTGGCCGGGGTTGGTCAGTTCCTTGAGTGGAACGCGGCCCTCGGACTTCAGCCCGACATCGATGAGCACGGCGTCGCCTTCAAGAGCGATCACAAAGCCGCGGACAACGCTGCCTTCGACATTGGTGTTCTCGCCAAAGCTCTCGGCAAGAAGATCGGCAAAATTCTCGGTTGCTGCTTCAACTGCAGCGGTGGTTTCGGATGTCAATAAAATCTCCGTTTTTCGCCTTGGCGGCCAGTGTCGACGGTTGGCGTACACAGGCCGATTATCCTCAGCTGGCGATGAGGGCCGGACAAGCTGAACACGGTTTCCGCGGCATCATGCGAGGTCTTCGCGTCTGTCGCCCTGCATCAAAGCAGGGAAGGGAAACCCGGGCCGGGTTTTTCAGGCGAACATGTTGTTGGTCGCCAGCGGTTCAAGGTCATACTGGGAGGGTAGGGTTGTTCAGTTGACCCTGCCTCCGGTCATTGTTCCGGTGAGCTGCTGATGTGATCGATGGCCCGGTCGAAAACGCCATCGGCGTCAAGCTCCGAGCTGTCGATGGCAAGAGCGTCGTCGGCCGCTTTCAACGGTGCCGACTGCCGCTCCCGATCACGACGGTCACGATCACGCATATCCTCGAGAACGTCGCGGAACATAACGGATTGTCCGGCGGCTTGCAACTCCCGGGTGCGGCGCGCGGCGCGGACCTCGAGATCGGCATCGATGAAGAATTTGAAATCGGCGTCTGGCAGGATCACGCTGCCGATGTCGCGCCCGTCGAGAACGGCGCCCTCACCATGCGGTGGCGACATCGCAAACCCGCGCTGCAGCTCGACAAGCCCGGCGCGTACCAAGGGCATGGCGGCAATGACCGATGCCATGCCGGCCACCCTGTCAGTGCGGATGTCAGCTGCATCGGCAAGCGCAGGATCAAGCCCCTCAATGGCGCTTGCGGCTGTCTTTTCATCAATAGTGTCAGTTGTTTGGCCAGACTGAAGCAGATCAAGGGCGAGGGCCCGGTACAGCGAGCCGGTATCGAGATGTGACAGGTTGAAGCGTGCCGCCAGACGCTTTGCCAGCGTTCCCTTGCCGCTGGCGGCAGAACCGTCAACCGCGATGATCATCATGCACCGCCGTCGGTCACTGCCGCGCCGCAGGCATTCATGCCGGTGGCAAAGCCGGGGAAGCTGGTGGCGATGGTGGCGCATCCGGTGACGGTGATCGGCGCCGTCGATACCATGCCGAGTGTGAGGAACGACATGGCGATCCGGTGGTCATGCTGCGAATCGATGCTCATCCCGCCGGCAATCTGGCCGCCGGTGACGGTCATGCTGTCCTCGTCATAGGTGACAGTGCCCCCGGCGGCGAGGATGCCTTCGGCGACAACGCCGATCCGGTCGGTTTCCTTGACACGAAGTTCGGCCACACCGCGCATGCGGGTGTCGCCCGCGGCTTGCGTCGCGGCAACGGCCAGGATCGGATATTCGTCAATCATCGAGGCGGCGCGCGCTGGCGGGACATCAATGCCGTGAAGCTGGCTGTGGCGGACACGGAGGTCGGCCACAGTCTCACCGCCCTCAGTGCGTTCGTTGGCAATCTCGATCTGGCCGCCCATGTCCTGAAGCGTTGTGATCAGACCGGTGCGAAGCGGGTTCATGCCAACCCCCGGGATCAGCAGGTCGCTTCCCTCGGTGATCAGCGCTGCGACCATTGGAAAGGCAGCCGATGAAGGGTCGCGTGGCACGACGACATCAGCGGCGGTCAGCACCGCTTCCCCTTCAAGCTCGACAATATGGGTGCCGTCGTCCTCGACGGACTGGCGCACCGTGGCACCGAAATGCCGCAGCATCGATTCTGTGTGATCGCGCGAGGCATGGGGCTCGCGAACAATGCTGGTGCCGCGGGCGTTCAGCCCGGCCAGAAGCACCGCCGATTTGATCTGTGCCGAGGCCACCTTGCTGACATGATCCGCGGCAAGCGGCGTGGCAGTGCCGCTGATTGTCACCGGCAGCCGGCCACCGTCGCGCGCCGTGATGTCGGCGCCCATCCGCACCAGCGGATCTGTCACCCGGGCCATCGGTCTGCGGCTGAGTGAATCGTCGCCGCAGAAGGTCGCGGCAATGGGAAGTCCGGCGACAACCCCCATCAGCAGACGGACACCGGTGCCGCTATTGCCGAGATCCAGAGGCTTGTCGGGAGAGACAAGGCCGGATGTGCCGACGCCTGTCACGATCCAGCTGCCATCGGCATCGCGCGTGATGGTGGCACCAAGGGCCTGCATCGCGCGGCCGGTGGCCATGACATCATCGCCTTCGAGAAGCCCGGTCACCCGGGTGGTGCCGATCGCCATCCCGCCAAGGATCAGCGAGCGATGTGAAATTGACTTGTCACCTGGCACATCGAACTGGCCTGTCAGCCCGCCATGGTGGGTCGAGATCAGGGTTTCGGATATCATCGAAAGGCCTCAAACAGCAGGGTGGACGGGTCGGCATCAGCAGGGTGGCGGCGCTGTGAACGCACAGCCACCACCATGAGCGCGAACAGATAGCATCCTTGGCAACAGCTTAGCAATCTTGGTGGCGTTGAGCGAAACGCCGCAACAGATCAATTTTGCTTTGACAGCCATTCGAATTTGTTTCAAATCGCTGGTGAAAGATGGACGGTGCGCAATGCGCCATCCCACATGTATAGAGCACGGGTCGTATGATGGCGAAAGCTGAACTTGGTTTGAAACGTACATGCCTGTCCTGTGGCATGCGATTTTACGATTTTAACAGGAAACCGATTACTTGTCCGGGATGTCAGGCGGAATTTGACCCTGAGGCTGTGATTCGCAGCCGTCGCGGACGGGCCCCTGCCAAGGAAACTGGCAAGGCCAGCAAGCTGGCTGAACAGCCAGTCACCAATGATGCTGTCGAGCTGGATGAGGATGAGGATAAGGACGAGGCTGCGGCTGAAGCCGAAACCGAAGAGACCGGAGACGGCATCGGGTTTGGTGAAGCCGACATCGATGACGATGACGACGACAATGACAAGGCTGGCCTGATCGACAACGATCTGGACGAAGATGAGGAAATCATCCCCGGCATTGCCAACGAATCCGAATAGCATCTGTCCGGCAGATGCTCTGCCAGTGTGCTTTCCGGGGTGGGCCGCATTTTTTGCTTGCCGGTCGCCATCGCCCTGGGATAGACAATGGCTCCCGCGCCGGAAGGCGTTTGCTCGACGGTGCGGAGATGAGGCGACTTGGGGGGCTATAGCTCAGCTGGGAGAGCGCTACAATGGCATTGTAGAGGTCAGCGGTTCGATCCCGCTTAGCTCCACCAACCTCATCAACACCAACCTGATCACATTGGCCAGCTTCATGGCCGCCAGAATCAGGGCTGAAACAATAAAGGCGCCATCAGGCGCCTTTTTCATGAGCTGGGTTTGTTGGTGTGTCAGGCAGCGGCGGTCAGGCGGCTGTCAAGGAGCTGGCGAACGGCAGCTTCGTTATCAGCGTCGCGCAGCGCGTTGCCTCTGGCCTTCAGAAACTGCGACGCCGTTTTGATCGACGCCAGATAGCTGCTGCTGTCTTCCTGGTTGCCCAGAACAAGCGCAACAAGATCGACCGCGTCACCGTCCGGCGAATCAAATTCCACCGAGCTTTCCAGTGTCGCCAGCAGCGTGATGGTCGCCGAGAGTTTGGGAAGCGTGGCATGCGGCAGGGCGATGCCTTCGCCGATTCCTGTGCTGCCAAGTTTCTCGCGCTTCATGATGGCGTCCATCACCATACGCTCGCACAGGCCGCCATGCTGCGCGACGCGCTCGCTCAGGCTCTGCAGCAGCTGTTTCTTGCTGGTGACAGCAAGATTGAACGCCACAATATCGGGCGTCATGGAAGTCTTTGTCATTTGGCGGCACTCATGCGGTGTCGGATGGGATCCGATGGCCCGGGTCATCAGGTGGAACAGCGCCCGGGTGTTATCGCGGCGCAACCTATGAGCCCCCCCGATCATTGTCAAGCCCGGTATGGATGCAAGATGGTGCTGGCGTCAGATGGTGAAGCGATCGCCAAGATAGACCTGGCGGACGCCCTGATGCCCGATCACTTCGTCAGGCGTGCCTTCCATCAGCACACTGCCATCATGGATGATGTAGGTGCGGTCAACGATGTCCAGAGTTTCCCGCACATTGTGATCAGTGATCAGCACGCCAAGGCCGTGCATCTTCAGCTGCGCAATCAGATTGCGGATGTCGTTCAGGGCAATCGGGTCGATTCCGGCAAGCGGCTCGTCCAGCAGCAGGAATGTCGGCCGCATCGCCAGCGCGCGTGCAATCTCCAGCCGGCGGCGCTCCCCGCCCGACAGGTTGACAGCCGAAGTGTTGCGAAGATGCGCGATCGAGAACTCGGCCATCAGGTCGTCAAGAATGGCGTCATGGTCGCCCTTGGTCCCTTCGGTCGTCTCGAGCACCGCGCGAATATTCTGTTCAACGGTCAACCCGCGGAAGATGCTGGATTCCTGGGGCAGGTAGCCAAGGCCAAGACGGGCCCGCTGGAATACAGGCAGATTGGTGATATCGACACCATCGAGCTGGACGTTGCCTTCGTCCGCAGGAAGCAGTCCGACCAGAATGTGAAAGGTTGTTGTCTTGCCGGCACCGTTCGGCCCAAGTAGGCCAACAGCCTCACCGCGGCGAAGCTGCATCGAAACATTCCGGACAACACGCTTGCTCTTGAAGCTCTTGCCGATGCCGCTGGCGACGAGCCCTTCCGTATGGGAAACAAGACGCGGCTTGCCGGCATTGGCCGCATCCATGTCACTTTTCATTTTTTCAAGATCAGGAATGCTCATCGACCGCCGGACGTATTTTGGGGTTCCGAAACCGGAACATAGCCCTACTTATGTCCACCAACAGCCGGTTTGCTGTCAACATGCAACTTTGAAATTGCCATAAATTTCCGTCGATTGACGTCAGTTCGAGACCAGTACACCGCTGACCCGGCCACCCGAGCCGGAGGACAGCATGCGGCTGTTGCCTGTCTTGAAATCGACTTCGGCCCGCCCGCCTTTCATCCGGCTTTCACCATCAATCACCACAACATTGCCAGTCAGCACCGCCTGTTCGGTAACCGCGTTGTAGATGGCGGCATCGCTGGTTGCCTCGCGCCCGCCTTCGGTGACCACCCTGACATCGCCCTTTGCATCAATGGTGACAAGGCTGCCGGTTTCGTCAAAAATCGCGTCGAGGCTGTCGCCGGCAAAGACACGCCCGTCTGCATCACGGTACAGCGCATCGCCACGCGCCTTCATTTCCTGTGTCTTGTCGGCACGCGTGTCGAGAATGATCCTGGTGTCAGCGGTGATGGTGCCCCGCGGGCCGGCAACGCGCGCGTCCGGTCCATCCACCTGATAGTCATCGCTTTTCATTGTATAGATAAGCTTGCTGCCCTGCGCCTCGATGTCGGTATCGACGAAGGTGACCGCGCCGGTTGCTGTGATTTCATCGATGTCACGGCCTTCGCTGTCAGGGTCATAGGTGGCGACAAGCTTGTTGCCAGCGATCTTGCGCTCCCCCTGAATGGCGATGGCGTTGCCTGTAGCCGTGTAGATTCCATCTGTCTGGTTCCATTCAAGGCTGTCGTCAGCCTCGATGGTCAGCGGCTGCGATTCCTGTGCGGACACGCCCGCGGGCACGCTCAGCAGGGCCAGCAGGGCCATCCCGGCAAGAGACTGACGAAGAACAGTGTGGGAACGGAATGAAGTTCGCAAAATCATCACTTTCTGTCTGATGGATGACCCAAGGCCGGGACGGGAGGTTGATTCCAGGAAAATTCTATTGTGCCGCACCCACATCCTGCAAGGTCAAACGCGGGTTGCCGGTGAAAATGATCAGGTCGCCACGGTCCAGAACCTTCATGCTGTCGGCGACAACAAGTCCGCTGTCATTTTCGACCCGAACAGGTTCGTCGCTGATCATGTAGCCCTCATCAAGATTGGCGGTAATCGCCTGTGATGTCATCTTCAGGCCTGTGTCACGACTTGTGATGACGACATCGCCGCTGAAGTCGATTTCGCCGCGATCCGGGAAATAGATCCCTGTCAGGGATGTCAGATTGACCACATCGCCGCTCGACTGGTTCAGGAATGCCGCCGGGGATGTCATGTCCAGAATGCCGTCTGCGCGTTCCTGAGCCACTTCGGCTGTGATTTCATAAGGATCACCTCCTTCTGTGGTGCCCCGGTAGACAGCGCCTGTGAGTTCGACATCGCCGGTTTCGTCAACCTTGATTTCGCTGACGTCCAGCCGGATTTCACTTCTCTGGCTGAACAGGCCGAGCCACAGCAGCGTGGCCACTGACATGACTGCGCCGATCCCGATGAATATCAGGCTTATGCGGATCGTCTGGCGCCCCGTATCGTCAGACCGGTCGCGCGGCGCGAACCTTGTCGGGCGCGGCGTTGCATCCTGTTGTTCTGCCATCGCGACGCTACCCTAGTGGTGGAAAATATCGAGGTCTTCGAACCCGGTGAGGTCCATTGTGGCGCGTGTCATCAGGAAGGCAAAACAGGCCGCTGCCATTTCGGCCCGGCCTTCGCGCGCCAGCATCATATCCAGCTTTTCGCGAAGACGATGCAGATACAGAACATCGCTTGCCGCGTAATCCTGTTGCGCCCTGGACAGGGTCTCGGCGCCCCAGTCCGAAGATTGCTGCTGCTTTGAAATCTCCACACTCAGCAACTCGTGGCAAAGATCCTTCAGCCCGTGCCGGTCGGTGTAGGTGCGGCACAGCTTTGACGCGATCTTTGTACAATAGACAGGCCCGGCCACGGGGCCGAAGCTGTATGACAGGCTGGCAAGGTCAAATCTGGCGAAATGAAACAGCTTGGTGACAGCCGGATCGCCGAGAAGCGCCTGAAGACGCGGTGCCGGCTGGCGGTCCCGGGCGATCTTCACCAGATGTGCATCGCCATTTCCATCGGACAGCTGCACCAGACACAGCCTGTCGCGATGCGGGTTCAACCCCATGGTCTCTGTGTCGATCGCCACCGAGGTGCCAAGATCAAGGTCATCAGGTAAATCGTGATGATGCAGAAATACAGCCATGGGCCTGTCCGTAAGGGGTGCGTTCGTTGCGCTCACTATAGGATGATGTCGGCAGAATGCCACCCAAAGATTGGCGAAAGGCAGGTGGTCTGGCATGCAGGACGCATTCCGCCAACAAGCTGTCGGCAACAAGAAAATAGGCTAGACAAGCCTGTGTTGCCAATGGAGGCTGAGGTGTGAATATCCAGACTCGGGGGGGGAACATGAAGTCGCATTACCGCGTTGTTGTGATCGGTGGCGGGGTCGTCGGGGCCTCAATCATTTATCATCTGGCGAAGATGGGCTGGAGCGATGTCTGTCTGATCGAACGATCTGTGCTGACAGCCGGGTCCAGCTGGCACGCCGCTGGCGGTGTGCATGCGCTGAACGCCGATCCGAACATTTCCGCGCTGCAGGCCTATACCATCGATCTTCTTGGCAAGATTGAGGAGGAAAGCGGTCAGTCTGTCGGCATGCATATGACAGGTGGTCTGACCCTGGCCGGCACGCCGGATCGCTGGGAGTGGCTGCAATCCGCCTACCGCGTCTATCAGAGCATCGGCATCGAGGATGTGCGGCTTGTCACGCCGGAGGAAGCTGGCGAGATGTGTCCGGTTCTGTCGACACATGGAATCCTGGGTGGTCTGTGGGCCGACCGCGAGGGATATGTCGACACCACCGGCACGGTGCTGGCCTATGCCGGGGCAGCGAAGAAGAACGGCGCCACCGTGATTGAACATAACCGCGTTCTGGAGCTGAACCAGACAGCGGAAGGCTGGGATGTGGTGACCGAAAAGGGCACGATCAGCTGTGAGCACGTGGTCAACGCCGCCGGCCTGTGGGCCAAGCAGGTTGGTCGCATGGCAGGTGTCGAGCTTCCGGTCTCGCCGCTGGCGCACCATTATCTGCTGACCGAGACCATCCCCGAGGTGGCCGAACTTGACCATGAGCTGCCACTGGTCGTCGATCTCGAAGGCTTTACCTATATGCGCCAGGACCAGAAGGGCATGCTGCTGGGAATCTACGAGATCAACCATCAGCACTGGATGATGGATGGTGCACCGTGGGATTACGGTATCGAGCTCCTGCAGGAGGATGTCGACCGTATCGAGAACGAGCTTACCCTTGGCTTCGAGCGCTATCCGGTGCTGCAGAATGCCGGTGTTCGCAACTGGGTCAACGGGGCCTTCACCTTCTCGCCGGACGGCAATCCGCTTGTCGGACCGGTGCCAGGCAAGAAGAATTACTGGTCCGCCTGTGCGGTGATGGCCGGCTTCCTTCAGGGTGGGGGTGTCGGAAAATCGCTTGCCGAATGGATGATCCATGGCGAGCCGGAGGCCGATGTCTATGGCATGGATGTGGCCCGCTACGGCCCGTTCGCCGAGAACAAGGAATATATCAGGCAGACCACCGGCCAGTTCTATTCGCGTCGCTTCGTGATGACCTATCCGAACGAGCAGCTTCCGGCCGGCAGGCCGCTGAAGATGGCGCCGGCGCATTCCGACATGACCGCCGCTGGCGCGCAGTGGGGCAGCAGCTGGGACCTTGAGGTGCCGCTCTATTTCGCACCGGAAGGGTTTGCCGAGACACCGTCGCTGAAGCGTTCCAACGCCTTTGACATCGTTGGTGCGGAATGCCGTGCGGTCCGTGAAAATGTCGGGCTTCTGGACATCACCGGATTCTCCCGTTTCGAGGTCAGCGGCCCGAATGCCGAGGGGTGGCTGAACAGCATCTTTGCCACGAAGCTGCCGGCACCGGGGCGCTCACGTCTGGCGGTGGCGCTTGGTCATGACGGACGGCTGAAGGGGGATCTGACGCTGTTCAACTGGGGTGATGGCACCTGGTGGATCATGGGGTCCTATTACCTGCGTCGCTGGCACATGCGCTGGTTCGACGATCATATGCAGGATGGCGTGAGCATTCGTGACCTTGGTGAGGAAATGGCAGGCTTCTCGCTGTCCGGCCCGAATTCGAGGGCGGTGATCGAGACGCTGACCGACGGACCTGTCGGTGATCTTCCCTTCATGGGATGCGGCGCGTTCGATATCGGGCTGATCCGCGCCAAAGTCGGGCGTCTGTCGGTGACCGGTGAGGCCGGCTACGAGATCAGCTGCCGCATGGGTGACCATATCGCCCTTCGCCGTATGCTGCTTGAGGCCGGTGCCGATCTTGGCATCAGCGAATATGGTTTCAACGCGCTGCTGTCGCTGCGGCTGGAGAAAAGCTATGGCATCTGGTCGGCCGAATTCACGCAAGGCTATACGCCCGGCATGACCGGCATGGACCGCTGGATCGACTGGAACAAGGAGGCCTTCATCGGCCGCGAGGCGGCACTTGCCGAACGCGACGGCAATGGCCCGGCACAGCGCCTTGTCACCCTTGAGGTGGACGCCAATGGTGCGGATGCCAGCGGATATGAGCCGGTCTGGTCGGGAAGTGACCGGATCGGGTTTGTGACCTCTGGTGGCTACGGCCATACGGTTGAAAAGTCGCTCGCCATGGCCCTTGTCGATTCCGACCTTGCCGAGGTTGGCACCAGTCTGATGGCACATGTCGTCGGGGTGGAGCGCGATGTGAAAGTGATCGCGCCATCACCTTATGATCCGGCTGGCGCGGTGATGCGCGGTTAGGCCACCATAGCAAAGTCAAAGGTAAGGAAGAGGTCCATGAGTCAGCACCCCGACGCAATCATCATCGGCACCGGCGTGATCGGCACCGCGATCGCTTTCGAAATGGCGAAAAACGGGTGGAAGACACTGTCGCTCGACCGCAATCTGCAGGTCGGGCACGGCTCCACCGCCGGGTCATGCGCCATTATCCGGATGCATTACTCGACCTTTGACGGCACCGCCTTTGCCTGGGAAGGCTATCATTACTGGCGCGACTGGGAGGACTATCTCGGTCTTCCCGCCGGTCATCCGCTGGCGCAGTTCAAGGAATGCGGCTGTATGGTGATGCGCACCGAAGCGAACGATCATCTCAACAAGCATCTGGAGAACAGCCGCAATTTGGATATTCCGGTCGAGGAATGGGATGAGGCGACGATCCTCGAGAAGCTGCCGATCTATTCGCTGGACAGCTATTCCCCACCGCGCCGGATCGATGATCCAGCCTTTGGCACACCCAATGGCAGGAAGATCGGCGGGGCGCTGTACTGGCCGAACGGGGGGTATGTCACCGACCCGGCGCTGTCTTCACAGAACATGGCCGATGCCGCCAGGCAGCATGGCGCCGACTTCCGTCTTGGCGTCGAGGTTGTGGAAATCCTGCAGGAAGGTGGCCGGGTTACCGGTGTGAAATTGGCATCCGGTGAGGAAATCCACGCGTCCGTGGTCGTCAATGTCGCTGGCCCGGGATCCGCCCATATCAACGGGCTTGCCGGGGTCACCGAAGAGATGACCATCAAGACCCGCCCGCTCAGGCAGGAGGTCGCGCATGTGCCGGCGCCGGAGGGTTTTGATTTCGACAGCCGTGGCATGGTCGTCTCGGACAGTGACATCGCCTGCTATATCCGCCCGGAACATGGCAACAACATCCTGATCGGAAGCGAGGACCCGGCGTGCGATCCTCATATGTGGACCGAGAATGACACCGAATATGAAGGCGATTTCACCGCGCAGTGGAACAACCAGGTGATGCGCTATGGCCAGCGCGTGCCAAGCCTTGGCATCCCCTCGCAGTCACGCGGTGTCGTCGATCTCTATGATGCCTCGACCGACTGGATCCCGATCTATGACAAGACCTCGCTTGGCGGCTTCTACATGGCTTGCGGCAGCAGCGGCAACCAGTACAAGAACGCCCCGATTGCCGGCAAGATGATGGCGGCGCTGATCGATTATTGCGAGGGCGGCGCAGACCATGATGCCGCGCCGCTGTCATATACGCTTCCCTATATCGGACACGAGATCAATGTCGGTTTCTATTCGCGCAAGCGGGAGATCAACGAGGAAAGCAGTTTCTCGGTCCTTGGCTGACACCGTAAAGAGGGCAGGTGATGAACGTCGAAAATCTTGCAAAGGTCTTTCCGACCGAGACAATGGAGCCCGGAACCGTCCTGTTTGAACAGGGCGGCACCGACGGCGACGGTTATATCGTGCAGGTCGGCAGGGTGGAACTGTCACGCCAGGTCGGCGATGCCGTGCAGCGCGGCATCTTTGTCGAGGCTGGTGAAATTCTCGGTGTTTACAAGACGCTGTTCGAGAATGACCAGCGCTATTTCACCGGAACGGTGGTTGAAAAATCACGCATCACCCGCATCCCGGAAACGGTTCTGAAAGACCGGATCGCCGCCAGCGACCCGTTTATCATCTATTGCGTCCGTAACTGGCCCAACTTTGGTGACAGATTGATCAGCTGATATCCCGAACCTCTGCCCGGGGTTGTGATCAGCTTCATCCTGCAGCCAAGCTGACTCTAGTGAACAGCGGCATCGCCAAAGAGCGGCATTGTCGTTGCCGTACACGCTTCCCTATATCGGACACGGGATCAGCGTCGGTTTCCATTCGCGCAAGCGGGAGATCGACGAGGAAAACGGTTTCCCGGTCCTTGGCTGACACCAGAACAAGGCCGAGCATGACCGGGCTGTCACGCCAGACAGGCGGCGCTGCACCGGGCACCATGTCACAAATTTGTCTTAATTGTGCAATCCGGTAGGAAAGTTGGAAAATTTGTCCATATCCATTGCCAGAACTCGCACTTTTCAGGATTACATCTTTCTGATCATGTGATGTGATGAGGGGTGTTTGGAGATATTGCCCAAACGCCTTTGATCTTCCGGTGTGGATGTTGTGATGCGGTTTGGCGTTTCTGTTTTTGTGATTTTCAGTCTTGCTGTGTCCGCGCGCCTCGGTGCAGAGAGCATCACCACCTCGGAAGAAGTTCTCGCAACCGCCGTCAGCAACATTGCCTCTGCAGCGGAAAATGGCGCTGGCGGCAAGGCTGCTGAATCCGAGCTGGCAAAAGCAGCGCTGGCTGCCGCCAACGGGGAACTGGACGAGGCAGCAGACCGGATCCTCTCGACCTCCAACTTTACCCATCTGGATGTCACAATGGGCGGCGACAGCTTTGGCCTTGATACCGGTACGAAGACGAAGTCGGAAGTCATGGCGACCTATCGGCTCCACGAAACGCAGAA
>NTKV01000080.1 GCA_002457745.1 SAR116 cluster bacterium MED-G06
TTTGGCAAAGTGTCGGTTCGCCCCGACTGACAGGACCCGACTGATTGGGCCCGACTGATAGAGTCCGGCCCATAGAGTCTGTCCCTAGCCAGCATCACCATCTGCTGACAATGCCTTGACGCCGGCCTCGAAGGCCAGCGTCACGCATTTATGACGGTTGCGGATGGCGCGCACCGGTTCAAACACTGCGACATCGCCATTGATGTCAGCCTTGTCTTCGCCGCCAAGCCAGGCGGTGAGGTCGGCACGCATGTCATCAAGGGTCTGAAGCGGCATGTCGTCGAGGCTGCCCATCAGCAATCCGGCACCTGCCTCGCACAGGGCGCACCCTCTGACCGCAGCGCTGACAGCGCGGATGCGGTCGCCTTCAACAATCAGGCTGATATCGACGCGGTCACCGCAGGTCGGGTTGGAAACGCTGGCACGATGTGTGGCGTTTTCAAGCGGCGTTGCATCGCGCGCCGCGCGCGCAAAGACAAGGATACGGTCTTGATAGATCTGCTCCATGCACTTCGCCTAGCAGGACCTCTCGGGTCCGGTCAATGCGCTGTAATGTCCGGGTGAGGTCGAGCGTCAGCCGGCGTTTATGATCAAGATGGCGACGCCGCCGATGGCCGCAACATAGGTTGCGATGACCAGCCAGTGGATGCGGTTGTAAACATTTTCCTCGGGCACGTGGGCCGGGCGCTGTTTGTCTCCAGACATGATGAAGTTCCCCCTTGAACCATGCCAATGCCGTTGCCGGCGGTCTGGTCGAAGTATTACCCTGATCCCGACGTTGTTTCAACCGTCGGAACGGTCGAAATTCGTGCCGATTCAGATTGAAGTGATCAAACCACCGCTTTATTGTTTGGGGAGTTGGGGAGACTTTCGTGACTCGCGTTCTGCGTAACATTTTTCTTTTTACTGTCCTGTTTGCGGCCTGGCTGCTGATGTCCGGCCATTATACGCCGTTGCTGGTTGGCCTCGGGGTGCTCAGCTGCGCTCTGGCGACGGTCATGGCTGACCGGATTGGCGGCAGCGATGAAGAAGGGCTGCCGCTGCATATCATGGCGCGCCTTCCGGCCTATCTTGTCTGGCTGCTGAAAGAGATTGTCATGTCGAACATCGCCACCGGCAGGTTGATCCTGTTCGGGCGCGCGCGACCGGTTCTGTTCACCACCCAGGCAAGCCAGAGCACGTCCGGCGGTGTCGTGACCTATGCCAATTCCATCACCCTGACCCCCGGCACCGTGACCATTGAGGTGGAGGAAAAAGGTGGGCGCACAGCGTTTCTTGTGCATGCCGTGGACCAGCCCTTTGCCGATGATGTCGAAAGCGGCGAGATGGATCGCCGTGTGACCGCGCTTGAAGCTGGTCGCCAGCAAGGAGGCGGCGCATGATGTTCGGTGTGGGGTTGGCGGCCTGTGCGGTGGCGCTTGTGCTGGCGCTTGTCCGCGCGATGCGGGGACCGACGGCCTTTGACAGGCTGTTGGCGGTGAACGCCATCGGCACCACTGTCATTCTCGGGATTGCGCTTCATGGATATGTCATGGGGCGGCCGGAATTTGTCGACATCTCGATCCTCTACGCCATCATCAATTTCATCGGCACTTTCGCGGTGCTGAAGCTGTTCGATACGGGCGGTCTTGGCGATCATGGCGGGCGGGCGCGCGCCGAACTGCCGGCCGGTCAGACGACATCCTCACCTAAATCCAAAGGGAAATCGTGATGGTCCCGCTGATCGAGATCCTGTCGGGGCTGTGCATTGCCGTCGGCGTGGTTGCCCTGCTGACTGGCAGCCTTGGATTGATCCGCCTTCCTGATCTCTACAGCCGGACGCACGCTGTTGGCATGATGGATACAGCGGGCGTCGGCTTTATCATTCTGGGCCTGATCATCCATGAAGGCTTCACCCTGATCAGCGTGAAGCTGGCTCTGGTCGGGATATTCCTGTTTTTCACCAGCCCGATCGCCACCCATGCGGTGTCGCAGGTTGCCTATCGCAGCGGAGTGAAGCCGGTGACTGAAGAGTCTGATGACAAGGAGGGACGGTGATGGCCGGCCTTCTGACCAATCTGCTGCTGCTGGCGCTTCTGGTGTTCATTCTGGTGCTGGTGATCCGCACACGAAAGCTGTTTCCGGTTGTGGTGCTTGCAGGTGCCTATTCACTGGTATCGGCGGCGATGTTCGTCAATCTGGATGCTGTCGATGTGGCCTTTACCGAGGCGGCTGTTGGTGCCGGTATTTCGACCGTGCTGTTCCTGGCGGCGATGGCCTATCTTCCGGGGGCAGAGAAAGAACCGCCCGAGGCGCGCGGCGTCATGCATATTCTGCCGGCGCTGGTGATCTGCATTGTGGCCGGGATGCTGCTTGTTGTGGCTGCCATCGAGTTGCCGCCTGTCGGTGATCCAACCGCGCCGCCGCATGTCCATGTGGCCCCGCGTTATCTTGAGGAAAGTGGCTCCTTCCTTCACATCCCGAATGTGGTGACGACGGTGCTGGCAAGCTATCGCGGTTTTGACACCTTTGGTGAGACGGTGGTGGTGTTTACCGCTGGTCTTGGTGTGCTGGTGCTGCTGGCCGGCAAGACCCGTACAGCATGGCGCCGCCGTGACCAGGATGCTGACAGCTCCGGAGTGCAGGGGCATGGCGATGCGTGACAACCCTATCCTGCGGGTGACCGCCAAAATCCTGTTCGCGCCGATCATCGTCTTCGGCCTCTATGTGCAGTTTCATGGGGATTATGGCCCTGGCGGCGGGTTTCAGGCCGGCGTGATTATCGCTGCCGCTTTCATTCTTCACGCGCTGATCTTCGGGCTGGAGGCCGGACGGCGTCTGGTGCCGGGCTGGGCCAATCTGGCGATGCTGGCTGGCGGGGTGATTGTCTATGGCGCGGTCGGTGTTGCCGGCATGATGTTGGACGGGTTGTTTCTGGACTACAATGTGCTGTCCTATGACGCCTCCAAGGGCCAGCATTATGGCATCATCCTTGTGGAATTCGGCGTCGGCCTGACAGTTACCGGCGTGATGCTCGCGCTGTTCCATGCCTTTGCCGGATTTGCCGAAGCCCATTACAGGCCCGGTGCGGCTGGCGGTGCGGCTGGCGGTGCGGCTGGCGGTGCGGATGACGGGGAGGGCGTGTGATGTCAGCTCCTCTCGCGACACTGGTCGAAAGCTGGAACTACCTTGTGGTGATCTGCCTGATGATGGGCGGATTGTTCATCGTCATCTCGCAGAACAATCTGGTGAAGAAACTGGTCGGGCTGGCGATTTTCCAGACCTCGGTCTTCCTGTTCTATATCAGCGTCGGCAAAATCGCCGGCGGCACCGCGCCGATCCTGCTCAAGGGTGACGAAACACTCTATTCAAATCCGCTGCCGCATGTGCTGATTCTCACCGCCATTGTTGTCGGTGTGGCGACCACGGCGCTGGGACTTGCGCTGGTGCTGCGGATCAACGCCGCCTTTGGCAGCATCGAGGATGACGAGGTGTTGTCGATGAAAGCCGCCGACGCCGAACCGCGTGGTCGCCGTGATCGGTCGCCGGAGGACGCGGCATGACCATCGTTCAGGTGATTGCCAATCTGCCGGCGCTTGTCGTCGTCATTCCGCTGCTTCTGTCGCCGATTGTGGCGCTGACGCCGGTGGCGGGTCTTGCCTGGGTTCTGGCGGTGCTTGGCACTGGCGGGGCGCTGTTCTGCGCGGTGCTGCTTCAGGGGGCAGTCACCGGTGGTGCCGGTTTCAGCTATTTCCTCGGCAACTGGCCACCACCATGGGGCATCGAATTCGTCGTTGATCCTGTTTCGGCCTTCACTGTTCTGGTGATGGCGGCGCTTGCCTTTGTGGCGACATTGTTTGCGCGCGGTGCGCTTCCTGCCGAAATAGCCGAAGGCGACGCCGGCAAGGCCTATTCGGCGTGGTTGCTGGCCTGTGGCGGGCTGTCCGGCCTTGTGCTGACAGGTGATGCCTTCAACCTGTTCGTTTTTCTGGAAATTTCGGCGCTGTCGTCAGTGATCCTGATTGCCCTTGGCGCTGGCCGGGACAGGCGTGCCCTGATCGCTGGCTACAACTATCTGATCATCGGCGCGGTCGGGGCGACCTTCTATGTGATCGGCGTCGGCTTCATCTATGCCGTGACCGGATCGCTGAACATGGCGGATCTGGCGGTGCGCATTCCGGAGGTGGCGGAAACCAACGTCGTGCGGATCGGGTTCGGCTTCATGATGGCGGGTCTGCTTGTGAAGGCGGCGATTTTCCCGGTCCATGTCTGGCTTCCGGCGGCCTACGCCTTTGCCCCGTCGGCGGTTTCAGCCCTGCTGGCGGCGATCGCGACAAAGGCGTCGCTCTATATCATCGCGCGGGTGATGTTCGGGGTGTTTGCCGGTGTACCTGACCTTGCTGCCTTCACCGCAGAGTTCATCCTGATTCCGTTGGCGCTGGCCGGTATTTTCCTCGGCACGATCCTGGCGATCTATGAGAACGACATCAAGAAACTGCTGGCCTTCAGTTCGGTGGCGCAGATCGGCTATATCGCGCTTGGATTTGGCGTCGCCACGACAGCCGGTCTTGCTGCCGGGTTCGTTCATATCGGCAACCACGCGCTGATCAAGGGCGGCCTGTTCCTTGCCGTCGGTTGCTATGCGGTGGCGCTTGGCCGGCGGGTCAATCTGGGCCAGATGGCGGGACTCGGGCGGCGTATGCCGATCACCACCACCGCGTTCCTGATCTGCGGTCTGAGCCTGATCGGACTGCCGCTGACAGCCGGTTTCATTTCCAAGCTCTATCTTGTCCGCGCGCTTCTCGAAGCCGAGATGATCATGGTGATGCTTCTGGTGATGGGCAGCAGCGCGCTTTCGGTCGTCTATCTGTGGAAGATTGTTGAAGTTCTGTGGACGCCCGGCGAGGGCGAGACACCGGTTCGCCAGGCACCGGTTCGTGAAACACCGGCCTTGTACCTGCCGCTGTGGATCATCGCGATTGCCAATATCTGGTTTGGTGTGGCACCGGCACCACTTGTCGACGCTGCCACACGTGCGGCCATGTATCTGACCGGGGGAATGTGAACATGCTGATGTCCCCGAACACGGCTCTTGTTGTTGGCCTTTTCGCACCGTTGGTGATCGGGCTTCTGGTTCCGTTCCTGGCGGTACGGGCAAACTGGCGCGATCTTGCCGGGCCGGTCGGCGCTGTCATTACCTTCATCGCCGCGATCGAGGTGGCGCGTGATGTGCTGGCTGGTGGAACCCCGTCCTGGGTGGTTGCCGAACTGGCGCCTGGGATTGAACTGGGTTTCCGCGTGACTCCTCTTGGTGCCATTTTCGGGCTTGTGGCATCGGGGCTCTGGATTCTGGCTGCGATCTATTCCACCGGCTACATGCGCGGCAACCATGAAAAGCATCAGACGCGCTTTGCGGCCTTCTATGCGGTGGCGGTCCACGCCGCGCTTGGAGTGGCATGGTCGGGCAACCTGCTGGTTCTCTTTGTTTTCTATGAAATCCTGACCTTCTCGACCTTCCCGCTTGTGACGCACAAGGACAGCAAGGCAGCGCGCGATGCCGGCCGTCTCTATATGAGCATCCTTGTCGGCAGCTCGGTGATCCTGCTGTTGCCGGCGGTGATCTATGTCTGGCTGATGACCGGGCGGCTGGATTTCGTGCCTGGCGGCATCCTTGCCGGGGCGGTGCCTGCCTCCGTGGCACCATGGCTGCTTGCTGCGTTCGCCTTCGGCGTGGGCAAGGCGGCCATCATGCCGCTGCATCGGTGGCTGCCGGCGGCGATGGTGGCACCGACACCTGTGTCGGCCCTGCTTCATGCGGTGGCGGTTGTGAAGGCTGGCGTGTTCACGCTTCTGACCGTGGCTGTCTATATCTTCGGCATCGATTACCTGACGGAAACAGGGGCTTCGACCTGGCTTGTCTGGGCCACCTGCTTCACCATTCTGGCGTCGAGCTGTGTGGCCATCACCAAGGATGATCTGAAGGCGCGTCTGGCCTATTCGACGATCAGCCAGCTGTCCTATGTGGTGCTTGGCGCGGCCATCGCGACAAAGATGGCGGCTGAGGGCGCGGCGCTGCATATTGTCATGCATGCTGTTGGCAAGATCACCCTGTTCTTCGTTGCCGGCGCGATCTATGTGCAGGCGCATATCACCAAGATTTCCCAGCTTGACGGGCAGGGGCCGGAAATGAAGCTTGTCTTCGCTGCGTTCTTTGTCGGGGCGTTGTCGATCATCGGCATTCCACCGGCAGGCGGCAGCTGGTCAAAATTCATGCTGATGGTGGGCGCGGCGGATGCCGGCATGGTCATGGTGCTGATTGTGCTTGGCGTGTCCTCTCTGATGAACATTTATTATCTTCTCGACCCGGTGGCACGGGCCTTCTTCAAGCCGAAGGTCAAGGAGGTCAAGGTCGACTGGCATCCGCTGACCGTCTGGCCGCCGGTGGCGACCGCGGTGCTCTGCATCGTGCTATTCTTCTTCTCCGATCCGATCCTCGGGTTGGCACAGGCAATGGTGACAGGATGAGCGCGAACAGCGAAGAAGCGCAGAAGCTGGCGCGGATGGGCATGTGGGCAACACGCGTGTTGCTGGCGATCGGTGCGGTGCTGGTGGTTCTGGAATTCATCATCCATCGGCATGGCGAGATCGCGCTCGAGGATCTGCCGCTGTTCCCGGCGGTCTATGCCTTCTTCATCTGTATTTTCATCGTGGTAGGCGGCATCTTCCTGAGAAAGATCGCCATGAAACCAGAGGATTACTATGATGATGAGTGATCTTCTGACAATGTTGCCACCTGGCGCACTGATGATGCTTGTGGCTGCCGGGCTTGTGCTGGTGCCGCATCACGCGCGGCAGCTGGTCATGCTGCTTGCCATTGCCGGCTCTGCGTTCAGCCTGACGGCAGGGGCCGGCCAGCATCTGACGATCGAGCTTCTCGGCTTCGAGATGATGCTCTACCGGGCCGACCATCTCAGCCTTCCCTTCGCCATCGTCTTCCATATCGCGGCGGCGCTGAACGTCTTTTATGGCTGGCATGAGAGACGCGCCACCGACCATGTGGCCGGGCTCGCCTATGCCGGTGCTGCCATTGCCGCCCTTCATGCCGGCGATCTGATCACGCTGTTCATCTGGTGGGAAGCAACAGCGATCACCTCGGTGTTCCTGATCCTGGCATCGGGAACGCAGCGCGCGCGCCATGCCGCGATGCGCTATCTGATCGTCCAGGTGGCGTCCGGCGTGCTGCTGCTGGCCGGGGCGGCGATGCTCTACAGCGAAAGCGGATCGCTGGCCTTTGCCGGCATGACACTGGGATCCGCAGCCACCTGGCTCATCTTCATCGCCTTTGGCATCAAGGCTGCTTTTCCGCTGCTCAATGGCTGGCTTCAGGATGCCTATCCCGAGGCCACGGTGGTCGGCACCGTCGTGCTGTCCGCCTTTACCACAAAGCTTGCGATCTACGCGCTGGCGCGGGGCTTTGCCGGCACCGAGCTGCTGATCGTCATTGGCTGCCTGATGACGGCCTTTCCGGTCTTCTTTGCGGTGATTGAGAACGACATGCGGCGGGTTCTGGCCTACAGCCTGAACAATCAGCTCGGATTCATGGTGGTGGCGATCGGCATCGGCACCGAACTGGCGATCAATGGCGCGGTGGCGCATGCGTTTGCCCACATCATCTACAAGGGCCTGCTGTTCATGAGCATGGGCGCAGTGCTGTATCGCGTGGGTACCGTCAAGGCGTCAGAACTTGGCGGCCTCTATAAATCCATGCCGCTGACCATGGTGTTCTGTATTGTCGGTGCGATGTCGATCTCGGCCTTTCCGCTGTTCAGCGGCTTTGCCGCGAAGTCGCTGATCATGTCCGCGCTTGGCTATAAGGGGCTGGTGGCTGCCTATCTGGTGTTGCTGGCGGCCTCCGCCGGTGTGCTTCACCATTCCGGCATCAAGATCCCGTATTTCGCCTTCTTCGGGCATGATGGCGGGCACAAGGTGAAGGAGGCCCCGTTCGGCATGCTTGTGGCGATGGCAGGGGCCAGCGTGCTGTGTATCGGGATTGGCAGCTTCCCGGGCCTGTTCTACCAGATCCTGCCCTACAGCATCGATTACAACCCTTATGACGCCAGCCACGTTCTTGGTCAGATGGAGTTGCTGATCTTCTCGATCCTGGCTTTCACCTTCCTGATGCGCTTTGGCTTCTACCCGCCAGAACTGAAATCAACGGTCCTGAACACGGACTGGCTGTATCGCCGCGTGGCGGTGTGGCTTGGCAGGCCGGTTCTGTGGGCGATCATGGCCGTATGGACCAGCTTCACCTGCGCTGTTGCCGGCTATCGTGACGCCATTTGGCAGGCCATCGAAAGGCTGGTGCATTCGCCGCTCACCGGGCCGACCGTGCCGGGACGGGCGGTGATGGTGCAGACCCTCGTCCTGGTTGTGATTCTGGCCATTGGTTATCTCGTCGCTGCCTGACCGCCATCTGGCGCCCCTCGCCATTGCCGCGCTATGCGGGTTCCTGATGCTTGTCTGGTCCGGGGGGCATGTGTGGGCTGCCGAGCGCCCGGATTTTGAGCACGCCATCATCGAACTTGATCGCGGCGACGGCGTCATCCTGACATTTGATGTCGAGCTGGCAGTGACACCGCGGCAGCAGGCCTATGGGCTTATGCATGTCGCGAATCTGCCGGCTGCCGCCGGTATGCTGTTTATTTTCAAAGGCGAACGGCAGCGAAGCTTCTGGATGAAGAACACGCTGATCCCGCTCGATATCCTGTTTTTCGATCGGGGAGGAGGGTTTGTCTCGGCGGCACAGAACGCCGTTCCGCACAGTCTGGAGTCACGTCTTTCGGCCGGCCCGGCCCGCTATGTTCTGGAAATAAATGGCGGTTTGATGGAGAAACTTGGCATCGGCGAAGCGACCCGCCTCATTTTGCCGCTGCAATCGACACCATAGGTGCTTGCCAAGTCCGCCGCGAAGCAATACAAGATGCGGCGTCGGAGTGTAGCGCAGCCTGGTAGCGCATCTGGTTTGGGACCAGAGGGCCGGGGGTTCGAATCCCTCCACTCCGACCATTTCCCCACATCGCCCGAAAACAGGCCGATATACGCCGGACAGGTATGACCATGTCCGGCGCTGGATTTATGCGTGGATCACTCGTCCATCGTCTCGCCGCTTCCCCCGAAATCGGCAGGGAAATCGACAAATTTCGGCAACCCGTCAGGGACCGACATGATGCGGCTTGCATAATTGACATGCGCCATCGGCTTGAACTCGAAATCCTCGATGACCGAGGCATAGACATCAACCACACCAAGGCTGTCCCGGTGATCGGTGAGCACATGGCCACCACAGCTCTCGCACCAGCTGCGGTCATGTCCCTCAGACAGCGCGAAACTGCGAAGTTTGTCCGCTCCCTTGGTTACTGTGACATCCTCCGGCTTGAATAGAACGGCACCATTCATCGCGCCAGCAAGCCAGCCACGGCAGATCTTGCAGTGACAAACCAGCATAGCGACCGGGTCGCCGGTAATCTTCACCTGAACATCTCCGCACAGACATCCGCCTTTATGTTCGGCCATACGATTCTCCTTACAATCCATCATTTTTAACTACATTAGAACAGTATCAGAGAAGTGCCGCTTACCAGAGTCAATCTATTGAATGATTTCCTCCCCCTTAAGGCTTGACGAAAGCTGTCCAAGGCAGGATAGAAAGAGGATCGGTTCATCGTCCGGGAAGGGGAGGTTTCCATGGCACGCGCACGCATCTACAAGCCCTGCAAGACCGCCATGCAGTCAGGGCGCAACGCTTCTGTGACGCGCGGCCATGACTGGGTTCTGGAATTCCCGCGAAGCGCTGTTGTGCGTCCTGACCCGCTTATGGGATGGCAGTCATCTGCCGATACCGGTCGCCAGGTGAAAGTCCGCTTTCCTGACAGGCAGAGCGCCATCGACTATGCCGAGGCGCGTGGGATCGATTATCACATCAGCGAGCCGAAGACGCGCCGGGTCAAGCCAAAGGCCTATGCCGATAATTTTGCATTCACACGCAACGGTGCCTGGACCCACTAGTCCGTCTGGTCGTCGCGAAGCGGAAGCTGCATATAGACCACATCGACAAAGCGTCCGAACTTGAAACCGATGCCCCGCGCGATACCGATATCGCGAAAGCCGAGGGTGCGGTGAAGTTCGATTGAGCCGGTATTCTGTGAATCCCCGATGACTGCCATCATCTGCTGAAAGCCGGCCTGTCGCACCTGCGTGATCAGCTCGGTAAGCAGCGCGCGCCCGACACCGCGGCGTTGCATGGCATGGTCGACATAGATGCTGTCCTCGACCGTGCCACCATAGGCAGCGCGGTGATGAAACGGGCCGGCATAGGCGTAACCGGCGATATGTCCGTCAAGGTCCGCTATCAGGACGGGAAAGCCACCGTCACGGATCTGCTGCATTCGCCGATGCATCTCGCTTGCGTTTGGGGCTTCGGTTTCGAAGCTGGCGCTGCCATGAAGAACGTGATGGCCGTAGATCTTCGCGATGGCTTCACGATCGGTATTGGTGTCGGGGTTGTAGGCGCGGAGTGTCAGCATCGCGGCATGCTAGGGCGTCCGGCGGCTTGGTGCAATCAATCCGCCTCAGCCGTCTGGACTTTTTCCGGTATTTCAGGCAAAACCCGCGGGTTGGTGGCTGTGCTGCGACGCAGACGGTCAATCAGGCTGGCACTTAGGTTCCGTAGCTCAACTGGATAGAGCAGCTGACTTCTAATCAGCAGGTTGGGGGTTCGAGTCCTCCCGGAATCGCCATGCTGTCTCACGCTGAAGCGCCTGTAGCCCCATGGAAAATGCC
>NTKV01000081.1 GCA_002457745.1 SAR116 cluster bacterium MED-G06
CCGATGGGGGCCCTGGATGTGCTGGTGGATTATGAACTGGCGGGGGGCGCGTTCCGGCACCGGTCTGCCGGCCTTCTCCGCACCGCGCGCAAGCTTGCCGAAGGAACGCTGTTTGTTCCTGCCTCTGTCTGGAACGGAGAATGATGATGATGAAACTTGCCATTCTCGATGACTGGTTTGACACGCTTCGTGGTCTGCCATGTTTTGCAAGGCTTGATGGCGTCGATGCCACTGTCTTCACCGACCATGAGCCTGATGTTGACAGGCTGGCGACCCGCCTTCAGGGCTTTGATGCGGTGGTCCTGTTCCGCGAGCGCACCGCCATCACACGCGCGTTGATCGAAAAGCTTCCTGACCTGAAGCTGATTTCACAGCGGAGCGTCTATCCGCATATCGATGTCGCGGCCTGCACCGAGCATGGTGTGCTGGTCTGCTCCAACATGTCTGGCGGTGTTTCACATGCGGCGGCGGAAATGACATGGGCGCTGATGCTGTCGGCGCTTCGCGATATTCCACGGCAGATGGCAAGCCTTCGTGCCGGTGGGTGGCAGACTGGTGTCGGCAGGTCGGCGCATGGCCGGCAGATCGGCATTTTCGGCTATGGCCGGATTGGCCAACAGGTTGCGGATTATGCCGATGCCTTTGGCATGACCGTGGTGATCTGGGGAAGCGAGCAAGGGCGCGCCCGCGCCGCTGCCGACGGCAGGCAGGTGGCGACAAGCCGGGAGGCCTTCTTTGCCGACAGCGATGTTGTCAGCCTGCATGTGCGCCTGAAGCCGGCGACGCGCGGCATGGTGACCGCGGCTGATCTGGCGGTGATGAAGCCGGGGTCGGTGCTGGTCAACACCTCGCGTGCCGGGCTGATCGAGGAAGGTGCGCTTCTGGCGGGTCTCAATGCCGGACGACCCGGTATGGCCGCCATCGATGTGTTCGATGAGGAACCGATCACCTGGGCGGATGATCCGCTTGCCACACATCCCCAACTGATCGGCACGCCACATATCGGATTCGTCACCGAGGACGAGTTCGAGATCCAGTTTGCGGACATCTTCGATCAGGTTGTGGCCTGGCGCGACGGTGCGCCGATCAATATGATCAACCCCGAGGCGATCAATCCCGAGGCGGTTCAGAGCTGACCTCGCGCGGGCCAAGGCGGAGGGCCAGCATCGGCAGGGCAACAAAGATCATCATCACCCTGATGGTGTGGTGAAAGGCAACGAAGGCCACATCAAATCCGAATATGAGCGCCAGCAGGGTGACCTCGTAGAGCCCACCCGGCACAAAAGCCAGCCACACGGTCAGGAACCCGCTTCCGGTGGCAAAGGCAATCGCCGCCGTCGACAGGAAATAGGCGCTCATGATCAGCAGGGTGGTCGCAAAGGCGTCCTTCAGATAGCCGGCCAGATCGCGGAACGGCACCTTTGCCAGCCGCGCGCCGACCCCGCCGCCGATGGCAAGCTGTGCCAGAATCACAAATTCGTTTACCCGCGGCAACTCGGCCCATCCCATCAGATGAAACAGCGTGGACATCCCGACCGGTCCCAGAAGATGCGGCATCGGTATGCGACAGGCCCGCGCCAGCACGAAACCAGCAACGCCAAGCGCGACAAAGGTCAGGATCTCACCGGCCGGAAGGGCGAAAATGCTTGGCATCTCGCGGAGCGCGACGTTCGACTGGGCGACCGCCTCGCCACCCTCTACAAGGCGGAGCAGAAGTGGCGTCGAGACAAAGACGATCACCACGCGCACAAGGTGGAACAGCGCCACCACATAATCCTTTTCGACCATCTCGCGCGCCATGACGAGCGCTTCTGCCTGGCCGCCGGGCACGCTGCACAGGATCGCCATGCGCGGGTCATACCCGCGGCTACGTCGCAGAAAGGCATAGCCGATGGCGGTGACCACAATGGTGGTGCCGATCATGGTGACAAGTGTGAGCATCCATTTGTCGGCCTGGGCCAGCACCGACTGGTTGAAGGTCGCGCCAATCAGCACACCAAGACCAAGAACCACAGGTTTGTGAAACCAGCGGGCCACGCCAAGATAGGGCTGTATCGGCCTGACCAGCGCACCGCCAAACCAGACGCCGAACAGGCTGCCCATCAGATAGGGGGCCGGCGCCCCGATCTGCATGAGGGTCCATCCCGAAGCAAGTGCCAGAGCAAAGGTTACGGCAAGCCGCAGCAGATCGCTCTGCAACCAGGAGGGAAGCCGGAGCGGCAAATTGGTCATGTCAGTCGAGCTCCTGACCGGCGGTCAGGCTGAGAAGTTTCAGCCGCGCCGTCAGCGCGTTGTCAAGGTGATGCGACATGGCCGTCGAGGCGGCCACAGCCTCGCCAGCCTGAATGGCGCGGTTGATGGCCTCATGTTCGTCACGGATCGATCCGGCACGTCCGGCAAGCGAATAGGCGGTGGCCCCGAGAAGGACCATCAGCCGGGACAGCCGCTCCAGCGCTTCAGCCAGAAAAGAGTTCCCGGCGGCCTGCAGGATGGCGTGATGGAACTGCCTGTTCTGGCGTGCCAGAACATCCGGCGAAGCGCCCTGCTGGATCAGCCTGGCTTCGGCACTGCAGATGTCATTGATCACAGCACGTTCAGCCTCACCCGCATTCCGCGCTGCCAGACTGGCGGCAAGACCCTCCAGCGTGCTGCGAAGCTCGTATAGCGAACGCACATCGCGCCAGTCGAGGCGCCGCACCCGCAGGCCGTCCTCGTCCCGCTCGAGAATGCCTTCGGCCCGCAAGGCGGCAAGCGCCTCGCGAAGCGGGGTCCGGCTGACCTCCAGCGCGGTGACGAGATCGGCTTCCTTCAGCCGTGCGCCGGGCAGAAGATCCCCGCTAGAAATCGAATCCAGGATCAGCCGGCGAAGGCGCGTCGGGGTGGCCTCCGGTGCCGCCGTCGCGCCAGCATCGGTGGCGGGCCATTGCGCCCAGCTGAATGCCTTAGCTTGCTTGACTTGCGGGTCCCTCATAACGTACCTGTATACAGATGTATACAGGTACAGACAACGGCTTTCCAAAGCGCTGGGACGTGCTGGTCATCGGTGCCGGCAATGCCGGACTCTGCGCTGCCATCACCGCCGCCGAGGCGGGGTGTTCGGTGATTGTTCTGGACGCGGCACCGCGTGACATGCGCGGTGGTAATACGCGCCACACTCGTAATCTGCGGGCGATGCATGAGGCACCGACCGATGTTCTGACCGACGCCTACAGCTTCGAGGAATATTTCGAGGATCTGATGCGGGTCACCCGCGGCATCACCAATCGCGATCTTGCCAGCCTGACGCTTGAAAAATCGGCCGAGCTGACCGGCTGGCTTGGCGCACGCGGGGTGCGGTTTCAGCCGGCCCTGTCAGGCACCCTCAATCTTGGCCGCACCAACGCCTTCTTCCTTGGTGGCGGGCGGGCGCTTCTGAACAGCCTCTGCCGCCATGCCGAGGGGCTTGGTGTTGTCCTTCATTACGACACCGAGGTGGCCGAGATCCTTCTGGATGACGGGTTCTGTGACGGGGTGCGGCTTGCCGATGACAGCGTTGTTCTGGCGAAAAAGGTGATCACCACCGCTGGCGGCTTCGAGGCCAATCTCGACTGGCTGGCCGAGGGATGGGGTGAGGCGGCAAAGAATTTCCTTGTTCGCGGAACGCCCTGGAACACCGGCACGGTGCTGAAGAGCCTTCTTGACCAGGGGGTGAAGCCGGTTGGCGCGCTGGACCAGTGCCACGCTGTGGCCATTGACGCCCGCGCCCCGAAATATGATGGCGGCATCGCCAGCCGGATCGACGGCGTGCCTTTCGGGATCGTGCTGAACCGTGATGCCGAACGGTTCTATGACGAGGGTGAGGATTTCTGGCCGAAACGGTATGCCATCTGGGGACGGCTGGTGGCGGCACAGCCCGATCAGGTGGGTTACGCCATTCTGGATTCGATCGGTGTTACAAGGTTCATGCCCTCGGTCTTCACGCCAATCCGCGATGACAGTATCGAGGGCCTTGCCGGCCAGCTTGGGCTTGACCCGGCTGCCACACGGCAGGCGGTCGACCTGTTCAACGCCGCCTGTCCCGAGGGGCCGATCGACCAGTCTGTTCTGGATGGCAAGGCCACCACCGGGCTGGTCCCGGACAAGACCAACTGGGCCGCGCCGATTGCGGTGCCGCCCTTCTACGGATTTCCGCTGCGTCCTGGAATCACCTTCACCTATATGGGGGTGGAGGTGAATGACTCGGCGCAGATCCTGATGGCTGATGGCAAGCCGTCAGCCAATCTCTTTGCCGCCGGCGAGATCATGGCCGGCAATGTTCTCGGACAGGGCTATCTTGCCGGGATCGGCATGACCATCGGGGCCGTTTTCGGTCGCATCGCCGGGGCCGAGGCGGCCCGCCGTCTGAATCGTTAGAACCCTGAACCGCCAACAGACAGGAACCACCGTACCATGGATGATGTCAGCCTGATCGATATGGCCCGTACACCGGCGCATGAGGAAACCGCGCGGATCATGCAGATCTGCAACGCCTGCCGCTATTGCGAAGGCTTCTGCGCGGTCTTCCCGGCAATGGAACGACGCCGGTTGTTCGATGTCGGGGACACGGCCCAGCTTGCCAATCTGTGCCACCATTGCGGGGCCTGTTATCACGCCTGCCAATATGCGCCGCCGCATGAATTCGCGGTGAATGTGCCGCTGACGCTGGCTGAAAGGCGGGCGGAAACCTGGGCGCAATATGCCTGGCCCGGGGCGCTGTCCGGCCTGTTTTCGCAGAATGGCCTTTCGGTGGTGATGATCATTACCGCCGCGCTGGCACTGGCGGTCGGGCTGATGCTGGCGATGATCTCGCCGCAGCTGTTCTGGGGGGTGCATGTCGGCGAAGGCGCGTTCTATGTCCTGATGCCGCATATGGTGATGGCAGGCATCCCGATGGCGATCACCGCCTTCACCATCACCGCCTTTGTCATGGGGTGGCGGCGCTACTGGCGGGCGACAGGCGCGCGCTGGGGCGGCTGGCCGGCCCTTGCCGATGCCATCACCGCCACGGCGACGATGCGCAACCTTGGTGGTGACAATGCAGGCGACGGTGCCGGCTGTCCGGGACCTGATGACCGCAACAGCCTGGCGCGGCGGCATTACCATCATGCCACCTTCTACGGGTTCATGCTGTGCTTTGCCTCGACCAGCACCGGCACTCTCTATCACTATCTTCTCGGACGCGAGGCGCCCTATGGCTATTTCGAGCTGCCGGTCGTTCTTGGGACCGTCGGCGGGATCATGCTGTGCGTCGGTACCGCCGGGCTATGGCGGGAAAAGCGGCGGATGGAACCCGCGGTCAGGCCGCTGTCGAAGCTTGGGATGGACTATGCCTTCATCTGGCTGCTGTTCTGGGTCAGCGCGAGTGGACTTGTTCTGCTGGCCCTGCGCGAGACCGGGCTGATGGGCCTGACGCTGGCCATCCATCTTGGCCTTGTCTACGGTTTCTTTCTTGTTCTGCCCTTCTCGAAATTCGTGCACGGGCTGTACCGGTTTGCCGCGCTTCTTGCCGATGCCGGAGAGGCGCGCCGGTCAGCCGTGTGACCGCTGGATGACCGGCGAGATCACCTGATCGGACACCGGCACATCGATCACAGCCGGCCCGCCCGAGGCGATGACCTCATCGACCAGCGCGGGAAGATCTGCCAGATCATCAAGCCGCCGTCCGGTGATTCCGAAACCGCTGGCAATTCCGGCAAAGTCGGGCCGTCCGAAGACCGCGCCGTGATCCGGCAGCCCGTCGGCACGAAGCTTGTGGATCTCCGAGCCGTAGGCACCGTCATTGATGACAAAGATGATCACCCGCAGACCGTGCCGGCGGATTGTCTCCAGTTCCTGGATATGCATCATCAGGCTGCCATCACCGTCAAACAGCACCACCGGCTGATCGGGTCGCGCTGTCGCCACCCCCATGGCAAAGCTGATGCCGTTGCCGATCGCACCAAACTCGCGGATGGTCAGGAAGTTCGATTGGGGGCGTGAGGGCATATGCGCAAAGAAGCAGGAGCAGTGTCCCGAGGGGTTGACCAGCTGGGCGTCGGCAGGCAATGCCGCCTCCAGAGCCGCCACCACATCGCGCGGATCATGTGTGCCGTCAGTGATTTCGAAGGGGGTGCTGTCAAAGGGACGGGTACGGATGTCGGCGGCAAGCTCGTCGCTGCGCCAGCGCTGTGGACGCTGGTCCAGCCCGTCAAGAAGCGCTTCCACACCAAGGCGCGCATCGGCGCGCAGCGTTGCATCAGCGGCGCGGCGGCCCTGCGCCATGGTGGTCGGGGCAATATCGATCTGTAGCACCCGTGCCTTTGGCCACAGCTTGCCGGCGTCGGAATTATGGCTGGCAAGCGAGCCGCCAACAGCAATCACCAGATCGGCCTCGGCAAAGCATTCCCGCGCGATTTCCGATGAGAAACCGCCGGCGACATTCAGATTGAACGGATGGTCATGGAACAGGCCGCGTGCCGGCAGGGTTGTTGCCAGCAATCCGTCCAGCCGGTCGGCAAGTTCGGCGCAGGCAGGGCCGGCGCCGGCGGCCACAGCGCCAAGCCCGCCCATGACGATGACCCGGTCTGCTGCCTTGATCATGTCGCGGGCGGAGGCCAGCTGAATTTCACCTGGCGACAAGGGTGTGGTGTCCGGCATCAGCTCCGCCGAGGGGACGGCGAGCGGTGCGTCGGCCGGGGCACCGCTTTCTGCCAGATCGAAGGGAATGCCGACCACCACCGGCCGCTGTTCGGTCTGTGCCTGAAGAAAGGCATCGCGAATGCCGGTGGCAAAGCGCGGCGGGTGGTGAAGCGATCTGTAGGCCGCCCCGGTCGCTTCCACAAAGGGCGCCTGCGCAATCCCCTGATTGTACCAGGCCTTTGTCAACGGTGCCTCGCCAGCCACCACCACCAGCGGCATGCGCGCCCGCACGGCTGCCGGCAATGCTGTCATCAGCTGCGTCAGCCCCGGTCCGCATGTGACCGAGGCAACGCCGGTGCGCCCGGTCTTTCGCGCCCAGGCAAGGGCGGCGGCCACCGCACAATGTTCATGGCGAACATGGATCATCCGCACACCAAGCGCATCCAGATGCGTCGCCAGATGCATGTTGGCATCACCAAGAAGAGCGAAATAGTCGGTCACCCCTTCGGCCACCATCATTTCGGCCATCACCTCATACCAATATCGCTGCGCGGGATCGTGGCTCATCTTCACAGGCCTCCAAACGGTCTCACTCGTAACAGGCTCAAGGATAGCGCAGCTTGCCCCGGCATGACATCCGCAAAGCTGGGAATTTCTGACGCTGCAGGGCATCTGCCGGATTGCCTGAGGACCAACATGCTTGTCCGGGCCGGAAAGATCGCTGACACTGCCTGCAAGACGATGAGGGGGGCTTTGATGAGATTTGAGAACAGCCGGGTTCTTGTCACCGGCGCGGCAGGCGGCATAGGGGCGGCGGTGACCACCCGCTTCCGCCGTGAAGGGGCGCGCGTCTGTGCCACGGATCTGGATTGTACCGGCATCACGGCGGACGCCACGCTGACCGGTGACCTGACTGATGCGGGATTTGCCAACGGGTTGCCGGGGGCCGCTGCGGCCGCGCTTGGCGGTCTCGATATCGTGGTGAACAATGCCGGGCACATGTTCCGTGGGAAGGTTACGGATACGGATGATGACAGCCTGTCCCGCTCGCTGGCTGTCAATGTCGAGGCGCCCTTCCGGATCAGCCGGGCAGCTGTGCCGATCCTTGCCGGCGGCGATCAGGGCGGCGCGATCGTCAATGTTGCCTCCTGCTGGGGGCTTCGTCCCGGGGCCGCACATGCGCTCTATTGCATGACAAAGGCGGCGCTTGCCTCGCTGACGCAATGCATGGCGATGGACCATGCCGGTGAGGGGGTGCGGATCAATGCTGTCTGCCCGAATGAAGTGGATACGCCGATGCTGCGCACAGGCTTTGCCATGCGCGGGTTTGATCCCGACAGTGCTGTGGCGGCGCTTGGCAAGACCGTGCCGCTTGGCCGGATTGCACAGCCGGATGACATTGCTGATGTGGTGCTGTTCCTTGCCTCGGACGACGCCCGCTATATGTGCGGTGCGCTTGTCGAGGTGAATGGCGGCAAGCCGGTGATATGACCAGGTTTCAGAACAAGGTGGCGCTTGTCACCGGTGGGCGAAGTGGCATTGGACGCGCCATCGCGGCGCGGTTGCGGGGTGAGGGCGCGCGCGTCTTCACCGCCCAGCGCGGGAGCGACCCGGAGCATGAATCCTTTGTCGCGGACCTTGCTGATCCTGACGCGCCGGCGCGCCTTGTCGGTGAGGTGATCGTGGCTGCCGGCAGGCTTGATGTGCTTGTGAACAATGCAGGCACCATGCGCGAGGCTGGCATCGAGGAGATGAGCCCGGCGGACTGGCAGCACGACATCGCGGTAAATCTGACCGCGCCGTTTTTGATGATGCGGGCGGCCATGCCGCATCTTCGCGCGGCGCAGGGCAGCATTGTCAATGTCGGCTCGATCGAGGGGATGGGTGCCAATCCGGGGCATGCCGCCTATTGCGCCTCGAAGTCAGGGCTTCACGGGTTGACCCGGGCAGTGGCCATCGATCATGGCGGTGACGGTGTGCGATGCAACGCTGTCGCGCCTGGCTGGATCGACACCGACCTGAACGAGGATTTCATCGAATCGATGGATGATCCGGCAGCCTTCCGCCGGGACATCGGAGTGATCCATCCTGCCGGCCGCAGCGGTGCGCCAGAAGAGGTGGCGGCGCTTGTCGCCTTCCTTGCCTCGGAAGAGGCCGGCTTTATCACAGGCGAGATCTACCGCATCGATGGCGGCAGGATGGCGAAACTCAGCCTTCCCTGAAACATCAGGCGGGATGATAGCCGCCCTGGAGGGTGCGCGGATGTCCTGGTCTAGTATTCCTGGTTGAGGGCGTCCATTGCCGGAATCTCGCGTTCGCGGCGCGCGACATAGTCGCGAAGCGCCTCATCTGTTGCGGTTTCGATCGGCGGCTGTTCATAGGAGGCCAGAAGCGACTTCGCCGTTTCCAGTGCGCGCGCCGTCACATCCTTCGATCCCTCGGCCCGCCACTGTTCATAGGAATTGTTGTCGAACATCTTCGGCATGAAGAAGGCGCGCTGGAAATGTTCCTGCGTGTGCGGGTGGCCCAGATAATGACCGCCCGGGCCGATGTCGCGTACGGCCGACAACGCCGCGTCGAAATCATCCCACTTCAGACCCTCGGCCATGCGGTAGCCCATGGCGCACTGCTCCGCATCGACAATGAATTTTGCCATTGAGCAATGCATGCCGGCCTCGTTCCAGCCTGCCGAATGCCAGATATAGTTGGCCCCCGAAAGCAGCACCGCCATCAGCGTCGTGGCGCTTTCATATCCGGCCTGCGCATCCAGCGTCTTGGCGCCGCCCAATGTGTTCGATGTGCGCCAGGGAACGCCGTAATGGCGCGCCATCTGCCCGATCATGAAATTCATCAGGCTGATCTCGGGCGTGCCAGCCATCGGCGCGCCGGACTGCATTGATACGGTCGACAGGTAATGGCCATAGATGGCCGGACAGCCGGGACGCACAACCTGTGTATAGGCCAGAGCTGACAGCGCTTCGGCATTCAGCTGGGCCACTGTCGGCACGGTCGAGGCCGGGGTGTTCGCCCCGCCAAGAACAAAGGGTGAGCACAGCACCGGCTGGTTGCGTCTGTTGAAGGCCCGCATCGCCGACAGCATGGTCTCGTCCCAGACCAGCGGTGAATTTCCGTTGCAGTTGCCAACCACCACCGAATGCGTCTCGAGATATTCCTCTCCAAACAGGATGGCGCACATATCCAGCACATCCTCGGCATTCTTGCCGGATGTGGTCATCCCCATGAACACCTTGTCGGAATGCAGCATCGAGGAATGGGTGATCCGAAGATGCCGGTGCGAGATTGGATGGTCCATCGGCTCGACAATGTGGTGTGCCGAGGAATGCATCGCTGGCAACATGTGTGACAGCTTGTGGAAGGTCGCCAGATCATCCAGCGTCGGGGCGCGCCGTTCGTCTTCGAGATCGCGAAGATAGGGCGCGCCTGTCATCGGCACGAAGATCGATTTCCGGCCGCCAAGCGCCACTGTCTTTTCGGGATTGCGGGCATGAAGCGTGATGCTGGACGGGATCGTGCTGATCAGCGACTTCACCATATGGCGGTCCAGATGCACCCGTTCGCCGCGCACATCAGCCCCGGCGCGTCGCCAGTCCTCGAGGGCAATCTCGTCGCGGAAGACAACGCCGACCTCTTCCAGAATATCGAGCGAGGCTGTATCGATTTTCTCGATCTGCTCGGCATCCATCGGTTCTGTCAGCGGCAGCCTGATATCCAGCGTTGGCAGCATCGCATGATCGGGACGCGTGCGAATATCCCGGCGTTCGCGCCGTCCGCCACGTCGGCGTCCATCCTGGGTGACCTGCTCGTTCATGAATTTGCTTCCCTCTGCGGCACATGCCACTAAAACAGAAGTTGGATGGCACGTACAGCTTGCGCAGAGACATGACGTGACTTTGAAACGACAGATCAGAAAATTGCCGCGCGACACCGGTGTCACTGGCTGGAATGCCATTCTCGGCCCGGCCCCCGCCTATCCCGAGGCGGAAGGCGAGATCAGCGCGGACTGGCTGGTTATTGGCGGCGGATTTGCCGGGTTGTCTGCGGCGAAGCGCCTGACCGAACTTCGTGGTGGCGACAGAATCATTGTGCTGGAGGC
>NTKV01000082.1 GCA_002457745.1 SAR116 cluster bacterium MED-G06
CGAGGGATAATGAGGTCAGGCAGAGTAGCAGGCGTTTCATAAGAACATTCTCCTAAGCACACGCTTATAGAGCTATCACAAATATTCGCAGATCGCCAACTGCGCCGTGGCCGGTCTGCTGGGCCACTCCAATCTCACCATGGTGATGCGTTATGCATACCTTGCACCGACGCACCGACACACCTGAAGGATGTCATAAGTTTGCGATAGTTGGGTTTGCACAAATCTTACACACAAATCCCGCTAATATGCGAGGAAACGTGAAAAGACCGTTTTAAATCAGGAGGTTCGATGGTGCTGCCAGCGTGATTCGAACACGCGACCTCACCCTTACCAAGGGTGCGCTCTACCGCTGGAGCTATGGCAGCATTGCCATCGACGCGCCTGACTTACACGAGATCATGCGCCGATGGCAAGCGGGATTTGTCAGAGTTTCAGCAACAGCCTGACGATCCGTCTGGTGCGCTGGCTGAACAGCGCTTCGGTAAAAAACTGGCCGGCGGCCCGCTTGCTGGCATCGCCGAAGGTCGGATAGGGGGCGATGGTGCCGGCCATGCTGGCGATCTTGCGGCGGCTGGCGATGGCAAGCGACCAGGCAAGGATCATCTCGCCAGCCTGCGGGGCCAGGATGGTGGCCCCCAGAATGCGGCCGTTCCGGTGCGCCACCACCTTGACCATGCCTTCGGTGCGACGTTCGGCGATCGCACGGTCATTCCCCGACAAGGGTGCCGTCTGCACGCGGATATTGGCTTTGCCCCAGACCTCGGTGGCGGCGCTTTCGCCAAGCCCGACATGCGCCATTTCCGGATCGGTGTAGGTCACCCAGGGGGTCAGCGAGTCATCAATCCGTGCTGGCAGCCTGAACAGCATGTTGCGGATGACGATTCCGGCATGATAGCCGGCGATATGGGTGAACTGTGCGCGGCCAGCGACATCGCCGATGGCAAAGACCCGCTTGTCATTGGTGCGAAGCCGCCGATCGGTGACAATGCCCGAAGGACGTGACCTGATGCCAGCCTCCTCCAGCCCGAGCCCTTCGATCGACGGGCGGCGACCGGCTGCCACCAGCAGCGTGCTGGCGCTGATCTCGCGCCCGTCGGCGAGTTTCAGAAGGATGGCACCGGCGCTGCCGGACACGGCCTTGACCCCGACCCCCTCGATCATCTCGACCCCTTCATCGACAAGCCGGGACTTCAGGATGGCAGCGGCGTCAGGGTCGTCGCGTCCAAGGATGGTGAAAGCCTCGATGACCGTGACCCTGCATCCCAGCCTGGCATGCGCCTGTGCCATCTCGATCCCGATCGGGCCGCCGCCAATGATCGCCAGATGCGCCGGCTTGTCGCTGTCTTCGAAAATGGTCTCATTGGTGTGATAGGGAACGCTGTCCAGCCCGGGGATCGGCGGCACGGCCGCGGTCGATCCGGTGGCGATGACAAAATATTTGGCGCGCACCTCAAAACTGGCGGAGCGCACAAGCCGCGGTCCGGCAAAGCTGGCATGTTCCTCGATCACCCGCACGCCAAGACCGGTGAAGCGCTCCACCGAATCATGTGGCGCGATGGTGGCGATCACCTTGGCGACATGGCGTTTGACCGCAGCAAAATCCACTGCTGGCGCAGCGCCGGTAATGCCCATCGCCTGATTGCCATGCGCGTGATGTGCCGCCTTTGCCGCCGCCAGCAGCGCCTTTGAGGGAACACAGCCGCTGTTCAGGCAGTCGCCGCCCATGCGTCCGCCCTCGAACAGGACCACGCGAGCGCCCATCTGCGCGGCGCCGGCGGCCACGCTCAATCCGCCTGATCCACCGCCAATCACACAGATATCGGTGCTGATGCTCTCCATCACGTCTCTCCTGTGCCGGTCGTGGCGCGTGGTGACCGGATCCGTTTCCAGACCACCGGCATCAGCGCCAGCAATCCAAGCGCGGCCAGTGGACCGAGAATGGCTGGCGAGGCCAGAATTTCAAGGTCCGGGGTGCGCCCGGCTGCCAGCACATGATCAAGCCCGCGTCCGACAGATACAAACACGGCGGTGCCCGGTGCGATGCCAATAAAGGTGGCGGCAAGATAGCTTTTCAGCGTCATGCGGGTCAGCGCCGGTACGATGTTGATCACCCAGAAGGGCGCCGCCGGGATCAGCCGCAATGCCAGAAGATAGGAAAAAGCGTTTGTGTTGAACCCGGTTTCCAGCTTGGCAAGGAACGGCCCGGCGCGCCGCCGCGCGACATCACCGAAGGCGGTCCGCACCGCGATGAAAACAAGTCCTGCGCCAACGGTCGCCCCGACCAGGACAAGCGGCAATGCCAGCCAGCCAAATACCGCGCCGCCAGTCAGTGTCAACGGCAGAGCGACGGGAAGCGAGAAGGTCACCGCAAGGGCATAGGCCAGACAGAATCCGATGGCGGCAACCGCCAGCTGCGATGTGGCGTAGGATTTGATCTGCTCGTAATGCAGCGCGATCACCTCCCACTGGACAAAGCGGTGTGCGCCGCTGGCCAGAAAAAGGCCAAGGCCGGTGACGAGAAGGGCGGGCAGCCAAAGCCGCTTTGCCGTGGCGCGTATCGCCGATGACATGAACAATCCCCCGGGGTGTCGGATGGCACCAGTCTATCTGCTGGTTCCGACTGCCACAATATGTCCTTATTGACGAGCCAGTGTGAGCACCGACCCACCTTGCTGGCAGGGCATTTGCCATTGCCGCGATGCGCCGTTTCGGTGATAAACAACGGTTAACGGTGGCGAGCCATCATGGGCGTTTCACAAGCCCGGTTTCGGGGGTGTTCTCGTTCAGGGGACAGGTCAAAGGGAATGAACAGCGTGTCGAATTCGGGCGAAGACAGGCAGCAGCGACAGGCAAAGGCGCTTCGGGCCAACCTTCATCGCCGCAAGGCCCAGTCACGGGCGCGAACAAACGCCGGGACATCCGGCCATCGCGAACGACCGATCAGACCGGCATCCACAGGGAGAAAAGATGGACAGGCTGAGAATTGACGGCGGCGTGCCGCTGACCGGTGACATCACCATCAGCGGGGCGAAGAATGCCGCGCTGCCGCTGATGGCGGCGGGGCTGGTTACCGATGGCACACTGACACTCGGCAATGTTCCGCATCTGGTCGATACAGCCTCGATGGAGGTGCTGCTTCGCAACCACGGAATGGATGTCATTCGCGATGGTGAGACCGTGTCGATCGGCGGCACGGTAACGAATTTTGACGCGCCCTATGACCTGGTCCGCAAGATGCGGGCCTCGATCCTCGTTCTGGGGCCGCTTCTGGCCCGGTATGGCCAGGCGCGTGTGTCGCTTCCGGGCGGATGTGCCATCGGCACGCGGCCGGTCGATCTGCACATTCGGGCGATGCAGGCGTTTGGTGCCATTGTCGAACTGGCGGACGGCTATATTCAGGCGCGTGCGCCATCCGGCCTGACCGGGGGACGGGTGGTGTTCCCGATGGTCTCGGTCGGTGCCACCGAAAATGCGCTGATTGCCGCCAGCCTGGCGAAGGGTGAGTCGGAAATCGTCAATGCCGCGCGCGAACCCGAGATCATCGACCTTGCCGAATGCCTGATCGCCATGGGGGCGAAGATCAGCGGGCATGGCACCGACACCATCATGGTCGAGGGGGTGGATCGCCTTGGCGATGCCACGCATCAGGTCATCCCCGACCGGATCGAGGCTGGCACCTTTGCCATGGCCGCAGCGATCACCGGCGGTGAATTGACCCTTCACAAGGCCCGTCCGCGGCATCTGGATGCACTGTTCGATGTTTTGAAATCGGCTGGTGTCTCGGTGACCGATAATGGTGACGCCATCCAGGTGTCGGGAAATGGCCAGGTGACCTCGACAGACATCACCACCGACCCGTTTCCCGGGTTTCCGACCGACCTTCAGGCGCAGTTCATGGCGCTGATGTGTCTTGCAGAAGGGTCATCGCGGATATCCGAAACCGTGTTCGAGAACCGCTTCATGCATGTTCCCGAACTGGTGAGAATGGGCGCCGACATCCAGGTCGATGGCGGCGTTGCGATGGTCCGTGGTCGGCCCAGCCTGACACCGGCGCCGGTGATGGCCACAGATCTTCGTGCCTCGGTATCGCTGGTGCTGGCGGCGCTCGCCACCAAGGGCACATCCGAGGTCAGTCGAATCTATCACCTCGACCGCGGCTATTCCGATCTCGAGACCAAGCTTGGCTCCTGTGGTGCGCGGATGGAGCGGGTCGGGGACTGACTGTGAGCGACCATCGGGACATGGATCAGACCGATATTCCAGACGGCGACAGGTTGCGCCTTCTGGCCGCCGGTCAGGACGATCTGCAGGTTCTCTCTGCGCTTCTGCAGGATGCCCTCATTCCTGGCGAGGACATGCAGTTCGATCGTGGCGGCCGCCGTTTTGTGATGGTGGCAAACAGGTTCTGCTGGGACCTGCCGCCGGTCGAAGGGGTGACAAGCGAGTCCGGTGGTCCGGTCTACAGACGGCGCCTGTGCGGGATCCAGATTGCCGGCGTGCAGTCCGTGCAGCAATCCGGTATGCCAGCCGACAGACGTGCGGCGCTGCTCAATCTTCTGGCGATGACAAGCGCGATCGAGGAGGACGGCACAACAAGCCTGACGATGCTGTTCTCTGGCGGTGCGGCGCTTCGTCTGTCCCTTGACGCGCTTCAGGTGATTGCCGAAGACATTGCGCCCGGGCAACCAACACCGAACCGTCCGCATCATCAGCCTGACGAATAGCGGGCCCGGAAAGCTCTGGCCCGGAATTCTCTGGCCCAATGCCGGCCAGAATGTTTGATTTTCCAGCGTTTTTGTCGTTATACCTTCGTGACTGGATGTGGGCCTGCCAGCCGCGGTGGCAGCATCCCTGTGTCGATAGCTGATATTGTGTCGATGAAAGGCAGGATGAATGGCGGTCAGACTGGATAATTGTCAGGACGGGTTCGAGGCGGGTTTTGCCACCCTTCTGGCGTCAAAGCGCGAAGCAACCGTCGATGTTGCCGATACCGTGTCGTCGATCATCGCCGATGTCCGTGCGCGCGGTGACGCGGCATTGCTTGAACTGACCGCGAAATTTGACGGGATGCTGGCTGGCAGCATGGCCGAGCTTGCCGTGCCGCGTTCCGAAATCGATGCCGCGCTGGACGCGCTGACCCCGGCGCTTCGCGACTCGCTCGAGACAGCCGCTGCCCGTATTCGTGCGTTTCATGAGCGCCAGTTCCCTCAGGGGTTCGACTTCACCGATGATGACGGTGTCGGCCTTGGCATGCGGTATTCTCCGGTGGATGCCGCTGGCTTGTATGTGCCGGGGGGCAAGGCCGCCTACCCGTCATCGGTTCTGATGAATGCCATTCCGGCCGAGGTTGCCGGCGTGCCACGCCGGGTGATCGTGGTGCCGGCCCCGCAAGGCTATGTCAGCCCGATGGTGCTGGCCGCTGCTGGCATTGCCGGTGTTGACGAGATCTGGCGTGTTGGCGGGGCGCAGGCTGTTGCCGCGCTTGCCTATGGGACCGACAGCATCCGCCCGGTGGACAAGATTGTAGGGCCTGGCAATGCCTATGTGGCGGCGGCGAAACGGCAGGTCTATGGCCAGGTCGGAATTGATTCCATTGCCGGCCCTTCGGAGATTCTGGTGATTGCCGACGCCGACAATGATCCGGCCTGGATTGCTGCCGACCTGTTGTCGCAGGCCGAGCATGACGAGGCGGCGCAGGCTATCCTGATCACCGATGACGCCGGATTTGCCGACGCCGTCGAGGCGGCGGTTGCAACGATGCTGAAAACATTGGACCGTGCGGCTGTTGCCGGCCAGTCCTGGCAGGATAACGGGGCCATCATCACTGTCGCCTCCATGCAGGAGATGCCCGATCTCGCCAACAGGATCGCCGCCGAACATCTCGAGCTGGCTGTTGCCGAACCGAGAAAATGGCTTGCAGAGATTCGCCATGCTGGCGCTGTGTTTCTTGGCCGCTATACGCCCGAGGCCATCGGCGATTACGTGGCCGGGCCAAACCATGTGTTGCCGACAGCACGAACATCGAAATTTTCGTCCGGGCTTGGCGTCGCCGATTTCATGAAGCGCACCACCACGGTCGAATGCGATGCCGGAAGTTTTGCGCGAATCGCCCCCGCCGGTGTCGAGCTTGCCAAGGCCGAAGGGCTTGGGGCGCACGCATTGTCGATGACCATCAGGATGAATTCGCGAGGCTAGCATGGCGGATGACGGGCGAACGCATGATGACGGGGTTGTAGGGCCCGCGCATCGGCTCGTCCAGATTGAGCTGGATGAGGCAGGCGCGCCACGGCGCACTGCCGAGGCCGAGCATGAACGCGCCATTGCCATCTACGACATTCTCGAGGACAACGTCTTCGCGCTGGTCGACCCGTCGGGGGCGCCGCTTGCCGGCCCGTTCATCCTCTATCTTCGTGCCGAGGGACGGCATATCCGCTTCGACATTCGTGACGAGGTCGATACCGAGCTTGCGCAGTTTTATATGGCGCTTGGCCCGCTGCGGCGGGTGATGCGCGACTATTTTCATGTCTGCGACACCTACTACGATGCGATTCGCACGAAATCGCCATCGCAGATTCAGGCCATCGATATGGGCCGCCGCGCGCTTCACAACGAGGGTGCCGACATCCTGCGCGACAGGCTTGATGGCAAGGTGTCGACCGACGAAATGACATCACGGCGGCTGTTCACGCTGATCTGTGTATTGCAGACCAGATAGGCCGGCGTCAGAGGGGACCAGATGATGAGCGAAACCGAAACCGAAGGCGACAAGATCGCGGTGGCAGCGAATGTCAGTTCGATCCTGTTTGCCTGCAACATCAACGCGGTGCGCTCTGCAATGGCCGAGGCCATGGTGAAGTCTCGCTTTCCCGGTCAGATTTTCACCGATTCCTGCGGCGTTGAGCCTGGTCAGCCTGACGGTTTCGCGATCTCGGTGATGGAGGAGATTGACATCGATCTGTCGGCGCATCAGCCAAAGGGATTTGATGACCTCGACTGCGATTTCTACGACGTGATCATCTCTTTCTCACCAGAAGCGCACGACCGGGCTGTCGAGATCACCCGCAATATCGATTGCGAGACGCTGTACTGGCCGGTCGACAATCTTGCCGGGTTGCAGGGGTCGCGTGAGGAACGGCTTCGTGCCTACCGTGCCGTCCGGGATGACATCATTACCAAGCTTGCCAGCTATCTTCCCGAGGAAAACGCTGGTGAGGGTTGACCTTTTGGCCGTTTTTGGCCATCTCTATGGCACTCAATCCCAAGCGGAAAGGCGCTCATGGCCAAGGAAGGCGTAATTGAATTCTCCGGAACGGTAGCAGAACTGCTGCCGAACGCGATGTTTCGTGTCAAACTCGACAATGACCACGAGGTGCTGGCACATACCAGCGGCAAGATGCGCAAAAACCGTATCCGCATCCTCGCCGGTGACCGGGTGAATGTCGAGATGACGCCCTATGACCTGACCAAGGGCCGGATCACCTTCCGCTTCAAATAGCCCGCGCGACCCTGATACGGGGAAGGGGGGCTTTATGACCACCCCACCATCACCACTTGTCCTTGCCTCGGCCTCTCCACGCCGTCGCGATCTGCTTGCGCAGATCGGCATCACGCCCGATCTGATCCTTGCCACCGATATCGACGAGTCACCGCATCGCGGCGAGTTGCCGCCTGCCTATGCCAGACGTATGGCGCTGGAAAAGGCTGCAGCGGCGGTGGCAGGAGACGTGCCTGACGGGGCGACGATCCTCGCCGGTGACACGGTGGTGGCCCGTGGCAGGATGATTCTGCCAAAGACCGAGAGCGAGAGCGAGGCACGGCAATGCCTTGCGCTGTTGTCAGGACGGCGCCACCGGGTGCTTGGCGGCATTGCTCTTCGCCTGCCTGACGGGACGGTGCGATCCCGACTTGTCACAAGCAGCGTGACAATGAAGCGTCTGACCGAGGCCGAGATCGATGCCTATATCGTCACTGGCGACTGGCGGGGAAAGGCAGGCGGCTATGCCATTCAGGGGCCGGCGGCGGCGCTGATCAGACATATTGACGGATCCTACTCCAACATTGTCGGCTTCAGCCTGTATGATGTGGCGGCACTGCTGGCCGGCAACGGGCTGCGATGACAGGCGGCGGCGCGCGACTGCTGACCGAAACCGCCCCGGGGCAGATGCGGGCCCTGTTGTATGATGATGGCCGGGTGGTCGAGGCATGGCATGATTTCGCCCATGATCCGGATCTGACCAGCAGCGTCCATCGCGTCCGCATCGACCGGGTGTTCGCAACACAGAACCGTGCCACAGCGCGGCTTGCAGATGGCACCGCCATTTCGATCCGCACATCGCGCCGCGACAGCTTTGATCCTGGTGATCTCGTCACCGTCACCATCACCGCCGCACGCCGTGAGGACAAGCCATGGCAGGCGATGCCTGGCGCGCGGCTTGCCGGCAAGCATGTCATTCTTCTTCCGGGTGAGGCGGGCATCGCCACCTCATCGCGTATGACAGAGCCGCCGGCTGCCGATGTGATGGCGCTGTTGACGGCGATTCTGGACGCCAGCCCCGGCTATGGGGTGATCTTGCGACGCGATGCTGGCAGGGCAGATGACCTGCCGGCGTGTTTGTCAGACCTGATAACCACCTGGACCGAAGGGTCGACAGACGTCGCTGGTGACGGGTGCGTCTTTGATGGTGGTGGGCTGTCTGGTCAGGTGCGGCGACACTATCCCGGTCTGCCTGTCGAGGATGTGGGGCCCGCGGCGGCGGACAGATTTGCCGGTGACTGGGACGCGATGATCGAGGGCTGCCTGTCTGATGAGGTGAGGCTTGCCAGTGGCGGTTGTCTGTGGATTGAAGCGACGCGGGCGGTGACAGCCATCGATCTTGATAGTGGCAGGGGGCCTCTTGCCAGCCTGCTGGCCGAGGCACCGGCGGTGATCGCGGCGCAACTGCGGCTTCGCCAGACAGGCGGCTTGGTGGCAATCGATGTGCCGCGCGCCTCGAAGGCGGCCAGCGCCGGGTTTGATGCGGCACTGGATGCGGCGCTTGCCGGCGATCCACGACATCCCGAACGGATCGGGCGCACCCGTGGCGGGCTGGTTGAACTGCGCCTCCCACATGGTCGGTCCGGTCCTGCGGTCTGGGCTGCCGACATGATGGTGACCGGCGCGTTGTCGGTGCTCCGTGATGTGGCGTTGCGACCGGCTCTGGCTGTCGCCAGGATCGAGCTTCCCGCGGCAATGGCAGACTGGTTGCGCGGGCCGGGCGCGCCGGCGCTGGCGGCGCTTGACAGGCCGGTGGAGCTTGTTGTCTCGTCACATGCACCAGCCGCCACGCTGATCGAGGTGCCGCGATGACGAAAAGCAGACCAGACAATGAGGGCAGCGGACTTGCCTGTCCGACCTGCGGCGAGCCGGCGGCGGCACCTGCTGTGCCGGGCGGGAAAAGCCCACGCCCTTTCTGTTCGCGCCACTGTGCCGATATCGATCTTGGACGATGGTTCCAGGAGCGCTATGCCATTCCTGCCGTTGACGCCGCCGATGACTCGATTGTCGAGCCGCTGGCACGCCCCACGCCCGGCGAGCCCGACCAGACTGGATAAGCCTGTGATCTCTGCGGTTGCCGTGGATTTCACGCTGGACAGGGTGAAGGCTGGCGGCTATACCGTTGCCTGCTGTCGGTCTGGCAGCCTCCACGCAGGCGATACCGCCTGCCGATGCCCGGGTAGCTCAGTTGGTAGAGCAGCGGATTGAAAATCCGCGTGTCGGTGGTTCGAATCCGCCCCCGGGCACCACTTTTCTTAGATAAATATTTATAAAACAGTGTTTTGACTGTTATCACGGTCTTCGTAACCACCTTTTTATCCACCTTACAAAATCTATTTTTTTCTTACGCTGTCGCTGGGATAGTGGACACATGGATCATGCAAATTCACAGCGCGCCTGCGAATTTCTGCGCAGCTACGTCAATGGCAACCGCAAGCTCATAACTGATTGGCTGGACGGTTCAGGAAATGCAGAAGACGTCGGATCTCACCTGCTCTGTATCATGCTGGAGCGCCTAGCGATCGACGAAAAGCCGGACCTTAGTGGTATCGCTGGTGGATACATCATCAATTTGTTCCAGACTGTGCCTGGTGGGGATCTGGCCGCAGGGCGCCTTATGGCGCAACGGTTGGAAGCTGGATTACAAATTCCCCCTGAACTCGTTCCCCTGTGTGCAAAGCTTCTCCGTCAGCAGCCAATGTCTGACGTTGCTGGAAACGTTGGCAACAAACGAGGACCAAAAGCTAGAAAAGGGCGCCGCGATGCGCTGATCTCTGTCCTTGCGCGCGTTTTGCAGGCTTATTTTGGCGTCCATTTGGCGCCAAACGATACGCTGGCGGAAAACCCGGATCATCCAGACTCAGCATGCGAAATCATTCTCGATGAGATGGCCGAAATCATTCCTGATCTCTCCTCCATGAAGGCCAAGCATATCGCACTAGCAATCCGGCGTTTCGAGGAAGATCACCGGTGGTTTGCAGGCTAGGAATCCGTGCCGCGTAATTGCCCATAATTGGGCGGCATGCCCGTTGTCGAACATTTTGCGACCTTCAGCGATCATTTGAAATCGCCGGAGGCAAAAATGATTTTGCGCATGAAAGACGTTTGCAGTGAGTTGGGGGTCAGTCGTGCCTCGATCTATCGACTGCTG
>NTKV01000083.1 GCA_002457745.1 SAR116 cluster bacterium MED-G06
ATGCTATCGGGCCATTCACCTTGCGCCCGGGTTCCCTACGCGATACCACAGTTACCGTCAATTTGACATGACCTCCTTGCCCCACGCCAAGGCTGACAGTGCCGTCTCGCCTGACAGTGCCTTCCCGAAAGGACCGCATGACCTCCACCGCGAGGATCTCCACAGCGTTGAGCTGGTGGGATCATTTCCGCCAGAACCTGCGTCTTGCCGCGCCTCTGATGGTTGGCCAGCTGGCCACCATCGGCATCTGGACCACCGACACCATCGCCATGGGGTGGATCGACAGCGCCAGCCTTGCCGCCGGTGCGCTGGCATCGCGCTATTACCAGCCGCTGTTCTTTCTGGCGCTTGGCATCTCGCTGGCGGTAGGGCCGCTGGTGGCTCAGGGGCTTGGCGCCGGTGATGAACGACAGGTCCGCCGCGCCTTTCGGCAGGGGATGGTGATCGCCATTGCCCTTGGCATGGTCGCCGTGCCGCTGCTGTTCATCGGCGAGGATGTTCTTGTTGCCATCGGACAGGACCCGGAACTGGCCCGGCTTGGCCAACCCTTTCTGGTCTGGTCCAGCATCGGCATTCCCTTCATGTTCCTGTCCTTTGTGCTGCGGCAGTTCCTGATCTCGCACCAGCGGCCGATGCCACAGGTGATTGCGCTGATTCTGGCGCTGGCAGCGAATGTCGCGCTGAACGAGGCGTTTGTCGCCGGCTGGGGACCGTTTCCGGCGATGGGTCTTGCCGGTATCGCGCTGGCCACCTCGATCGTCTATGTGCTTCTGTGCGCCGGGCTGATCGCCTATATCGCGCGCGTGCCCCCGTTCCGCGACAGCCAGCCCTTCAGGCGGATCTGGGTCATGGATTGGGAGGTTACCGTCCGGCTGCTTCGCATCGGCGTTCCGATCGGTCTGACCATTGTCGCTGAGGCTGGCATGTTCATCGCCGTGACCTTTATCATCGGACTGTTCGGCACGGCCGCCCTTGCCGCCGCCGCCATTGCCAACCAGATCGCCGCGGTCGCCTTCATGATCCCGATTGCGGTTGCCCAGGCCAGCACGGTTCGTATCGGCAATTATGCCGGCGGCGGCGACCGCCAGAACCTGACGCGAAGCGCCAGCACGCTGTTCTGCCTCGGCATCATCGTAACCCTTGCGACAACGGTGATTCTGCTGATCTGGCCACAGCAGCTGATTGGCATTTTTCTCGACAGTCGTGACGCCATGTTTGCCGACGTGCTGGCCCTGGCAATTCCGATGCTGCTGCTGACGGCGCTGTTTCAGGTTCCTGACGGGGTTCAGGCCATCGCCATGGCGGTGCTTCGCGGCCTGAACGACACCCGCATACCCGGCATGATTGCCATCACCAGCTTCTGGGTCACCGGTGTGGCGGTCGGTGCGATTGTCGGGCTGGTGATGGGATGGGGGCCAAGCGGAGTCTGGAGCGGCCTGCTGATCGGGCTGAGTGTCGCCGCGCTGTTGCTGACCTACCGCGCGATCCGCGCGCTGCGCCGGGTGCGCGATGGCGGCACCATACTGATGGCCTGAACACCAATTTTTTGGGCCATTGTTTGGCCCATTGTTTGGCCAAATGTTTGGCGCAAGCCGCCAGCTTGGATATGCTGTCCGCCATGAAGACCTCGCCCCGACATGATGCCGATATCATGAGACTTGTCGCTGGACCGGCGCTGCCTCTGGAAGATCATGCTGCCATCCTTCCTGACCTTGCGGCATGGGCGGCGCAGCATCTTGCCGACCCTGAGGATGCGATTGACCGGCTGGCGGCGACCCGGCTGGCAGCGATGCTGGCCCATTCCCGCCATCTTCAACGTCTGGCGCGCAGCCATCCGGACATCGTTGCACCAATCCTGAACGGGGACGGGGACGCGGTGATCACCGCCGCCATCGCGCGTCTTGAGCAGGAAAGCACCAGATGTGACGACGAACCCGCGATGATGGCCGCCCTCCGGCGGCTTCGTGCGCACAGCGCGCTGGCTGTGGCGCTGTCCGATATGGCCGGGCTGGCATCGGTGTCATCGCAGATGCGGTGGCTGAGCCTGGCGGCGGACGCAGCTCTTCGCGCGACGGTCACCTACCTGTTTCGCCAGGCAGACAGGCGCGGCCAGATCCGCGACGCCGCCTTTATCAAGCACCCCGATCTGGCCGGATGCGGCTGGACGGTGCTGGCACTTGGCAAGCTTGGCGCCGGCGAGCTGAATTATTCATCCGACATTGACCTGATCCTGCTGCATGATCCGATCGACAACCCGCTCGTCACGCCGGATGCAAGCCAGTCCTTCTATGTCGAGATGACCCGCGCACTGGTCAGGATGCTGTCCGAGGTGACGCCCGACGGCATCGGCTGGCGGGTTGATCTGCGGCTTCGCCCGGATCCGGGGGCAACAGCCGTCAGCATCCAGCGCGAAGCAGCCCTTGGTTATTATGAATCCATTGCCCGCACATGGGAGCGTGCCGCCTTCATCCGGGCCAGAGCGGTGGCCGGCGACATTGCCATGGGGGAGCGTTTCCTCGACGACATCCAGCCTTTCATCTGGCGGCGAACACTCGACTACACCGTGATGGACGACATGAAAATCATGCTGCGCCAGCCGATGTCCGCGCCGGGGTGGGAAGGCTTCAACCTGAAGACCGGCCCGAACGGCATCCGCAGCATCGAGTTTCTGGTCCATGTGCTGCAGCTTGTTGGCGGCGGGCGAAGCAGCGGTCTGCGCCAGCGAAGCACAATGCCGGCACTTGCTGCTCTGCGCGAGGAACGATGGATTTCAGAGGAGCAGCGCGACCATCTTGGCGCATTGTATCTGGAGCTTCGCCGCGCCGAGCATCGTCTGCAGATGCTGGCCGACGCCCAGACGCATTCCCTGCCGCGATCCATGGACGCCATCGCCGAGACAGCCCGATTCATGGGGCATGCAACCCCGGACAGCTTCCTCGCTGCGCTGACAGCGGTGCTGGCAAAGGTCGGGGCGCAAACCAGACACCGGCTGTTTTCCGGCAGCGCAGCAGATGAGACCGCAGCGGACACCACAGACGCCCTGCCCCCGCTTCAGGATGAGGAGCGTCTGACTGCCTGGCTTCAGGGTCACGGCTTCGGACGGCCAGCGGATATCGCCGCCACCCTTTCGGGCTGGCTTGCCGGCAGGATCGCGGTCACCCGCAGCGAGCGTGCGCGCACCCTTCTTGCGAGGATCATGCCCGACATGCTCTGCCATCTGGCGACGGCGGCGGACCCGGACACCGCCTTCGCCAGTTTTGCCGGCTTTGTCGAAGGGGTGCCAGCAAGCGTGCAGATTTTCTCGCTTCTTGATCACAACCGCGACCTGACCCGCCTTCTTGGTGACATTCTGGTGCTGTCACCGCGGCTTGCGTCAACCTTGCGTCGCCACCCGATGCTGTTCGACCTCGTGCTGTTCCGTGAATTTTTCGCCACCCTGTCCGATGCCGACGGGTTCGAGGCCGATCTTCGCGCTGCCACCATCGGTCTGCCTGTCGAATCCGCACTTGAAATCATCACCCGCATGGCACGTGAACGCCGCTTCCGTGCCGAGGTGCAGGGGCTGAGTGCCGTTGCCGACAGCGCTGTGGTGAGCCGCGCTCTTGCCGATACTGCCGAGGCGGTCATTCGCGTGGTGCATGACCTGGCCATCACCGACATGCAGCGCCGCCATGGCATGATTGACGGTGATATCGCCGTGATCGCCATGGGCCGGCTTGGCACACGCGCGCTGACCGCGACCTCGGACCTTGACCTCGTCTTTGTCTGGGATGCTGCGGAAGGGGCACAATCCACCGGCAATGACAGCGGCGCCAGATCGCTTGGTGCCACCGCCTATTTCACCAGGCTGGCCCAGACCATGGCAAGCTGGCTTGGAGGTGCCACCGGAGAAGGTGATCTTTACAGCATCGACACACGGCTACGCCCGGACGGGGACAAGGGAAGTTTCGCACCGTCGCTGACGCGGCTGTCAGACTATTATCAGAGCGAGGCATGGCTGTGGGAACGGCTGGCGCTTGCAAAGGCGCGGCTGCTGACACCGGGCGCCTCCTTTGCCGCTGCGCTTCAGGCTGTGATCGCCGAAGCCCTCGCCCGACCCGTGCCGACCAGCGAGATGGCAGAGGCGCTTCATGACATGCGCGGACGGCTGCGTGCCGGATATGGCGACGCGCCAGCCTGGCAGATCAGACGACATAACGGCGGCATTGCCGAGCTTGATCTTCTGGTACAGGGGCTGCGGCTGATCCATGCAGACCTGTTCCATGGTGGAGGCCAGACCGCGCCGCAGGTTCTGCAGGGGCTTGCCGATGCCGGCAGGATCAGACCGGAGGAGGCAGACCAGCTTGCCGCGGCGGACCATCTGTTCACTGAACTTCACCATGCGCTTCGCCTTGTTCTTGGCAGCAGTTCACAACATCCGGACAGCCTTTCGGAAGCGGCGCGACAGTTCGTTCTGGCCGCCTGTGACTGCCCTGATCAGGCCCAGCTCGATGCGCTCCTGAAGGCGTGTCGCGAGGCGGTTGAAACCCTGTTTGAAGGGATGATGTCGCGCGTCTGACACGCCACGCGGCAAACCGGAATAATTTTTCTCGCTTTATCGTCAAAACGACCAAGGAGCGGGATTTTCTGGACAGACTTGCCGTGTTTTTGGACGCTAAGAGATCGGAGACGGTCAAGGCCGTCGACCCTTATTTCAACACATTGCTGAGCGCGGTCGCATTCCCCGGACAACCACCGGACAGCGCACCGACAAAGGACCCGTAGATCCGCCATGCTGAGATCCGCCGCGGCATCATGGACTCTGTTTTTTGGCCTGTTGCTGATCATGGCCGGCAACGGGCTTCAGGTCGTTCTGCTCGGCACCAAGGCAACCGAGGCCGGGTTCTCCAATGTCACCACCGGCTTTGTGATGGCCGGCTATTTCCTCGGCATCTTCTGTGGCTCGCTGCTGGTCCCCAAGCTTCTCGACAATGTCGGGCATGTCCGCGTCTTCGGCGCGATGGCAGCCATGGCCTCGGCAGCGGTCCTTGTCGTTGCGGTGATCGTCAACCCGGCGGTCTGGGCGCTGATGCGGCTTGTCACCGGGTTCTGCTTCGCCGGCATGTATATCGTCTGTGAAAGCTGGCTGAACGACAAATCCACCAACGAGACCCGTGGCCAGATGCTGTCGCTCTACATGATCATCACCATGGGCGGGCTTGGCGCCGGCCAGATGATGATCTCCACCGGCACCGAGAACAGCATCGCCTTGTTTGTTGTTGCCTCGGTTCTTGTCTCGATTGCCGTGGTGCCGGTTCTTCTGTCCAGCACCGGCGCACCCAGTTTCGAAGAGCCGGAGCGGATGAGCGTTCGCCGTCTTCTCCAGGTTTCACCGCTGGCGGTGATCGGGTTGGGGCTGAATGGAATAGCGGTATCGATGGTGTTCGGGATGGGCGCTGTCTACGGCCTTTCCATCGGCCTCGACAACAGCGAGGTCGGCTATTTCATGACCGCACCGGTGCTTGGTGCGCTGATTCTGCAATATCCGGTCGGGCGGCTTTCCGACAGATTCGACCGGCGTATCGTGATCCTGTCTGTGGCTGTCATGGGCGCGATCGCGGCAGCTTTGGCAACCCTGTTCGGCAAGGCCGAATTTGCCTTGCTTCTGCTCTGCATGCTGATCTATGGCGGCTCGCTGTTTCCGCTCTACTCGCTGTGCATCGCCCATGCGAACGACTTTCTGACCCCGCGCCAGATGGTGGCGGCGGCATCTGGCCTGGTGATGGTGAATGGTGGTGGTGCGGTTCTGGGCTCGCCGCTCGCCGCGCTGTCGATCGAGTTTCTTGGCATTGGCAGCTTCTTTGTGATGATCACCGTGCTGCAGACGATGATCGCGCTGTTCGCCCTTTTCAGGATGTCACAGCGTGCCGCTGTTCCGAACGAGGCGCAGGGCCCGTTCGTCGCCATTCCGGAAAGCTCGAGCGTGATGGCAGCCACCCTCAACCCCGAGACAGAATGGATTCCAAGCGCCGACGAACTGGCCGAGGAAGACGACCCGTTCCGCGACAATCCCTACGTCACCTAGCCACCGACCGACCAGCAGGGCTCTCCACCAGCTGCTCGACAGGACTATCCGGAGGCAGGACGCGCCTCGCGGCGTGATCTGCTTTTCTGTATGGCCCAATCGTCTCCATTATTTTAGTTTTTGCTTATGTATAAGCACATCCTCATGTCTCTGGCCGTTATCTGGTTGCTCATGGCCGGACAGCTTTCCTTTGGACAGCTTCCCTTTGGCCAGCTTCCCTTTGGCCAGCTTCCCTTTGGCCAGCTTCCCTTTGGCCCGGCTTCCGCCGTCGCCGACACGGCCCCCTTTGCCATTTCCGGCACGATCACCGTCACGAAGGTCAGCGACGGGGATTCGCTGCGAAGTGGGCGGCTGAAGATCAGGCTCCATGGCATCGACGCCCCGGAACTGAAGCAGACATGCAAGGCGGCGGATGGCGTCGTATGGCCGTGTGGCGACGCCGCGCGCTCGGCATTGGCGGCCATGGTGGATGGTCCGCTGCAGTGCCAGCTTCGGGATGTCGATCGTTATGGACGGCTGATCATGCAGTGTCTTGCCGGCAGGACGGACATTGCGGAAGCGCTGGTCTCACAGGGGCTGGCAATGGCCTATCGCCGCTATTCCTCCGACTATGTGGCGGCCGAAGATGCTGCAGAGGCTGGTTCGAAGGGCATGTGGCAGGGCCGGTTCGAGCCGCCCTGGGACTGGCGCAAGAAGAACTAGAGATCCCTAGAGCAGCCCGAGTTCACGCAGTTCAGCGACAAGCTCCGGTGGCATGGTCTCGTCACCATCCGCGCTCATTGGCAGATCCTTCGGGGCGTCCTTTGGCTCGAGATAGCGCCATCCCTGAAAGATCCGGACGCGCTGCGGTTCGACAGCGACAAGCTCGGGAGCAAGGATGATGCCACAGGCCGGGCGCCCGTCGGCACGCTGCATGCTGCGAAGCTCGATGATCGGCTGACGTGCGCACATCACCCCTTTGATCACCCAGTACATGCTGCCGCCATCCAGCACCTCGTCGGCGCGCCGGGGCGTGTTGCGGGTCACGTGCATCAACTCTGACCCGCCCTCGCGGCGCATGTCCTGCCAGTGGCGCAGGCTGCCAAGCGATTCCGATCCAACGGATAATTTCTTCAGATGAACGGTCATGCCAAGGTCGCCACGATAACAGGTGTGAACGACCTAGCTAGTGAACCAGATAGAGGGCGGCAAGACCAAGGAAGACAAAAAAGCCGACAACATCGGTGATTGTGGTGATGAAAACGCTCGAGGCGACAGCCGGGTCAACACCGGCCCGCACCAGTCCGAGCGGCACCAGCGTACCGCTGAGCCCGGCCACCACCATGTTGGCGAACATCGCCACCGCCATCACCACCGCGATGTCCGGGTCACGGAACCAGAGGAAGGAGATCGCTGCGGCAAGCGCGGCGAACAGGATGCCGTTCATCACCGCCACGGCAAGCTCACGGCGCACGAAGCTGGCGGCAGCATCACTGTCGATCTGGCGCAGTGCCAGCGCGCGCACCGCCACTGTCACCGTCTGCGTTCCGGCATTGCCGCCCATCGACGCGACGATCGGCATCAGCACCGCCAGCGCGACCAGACGCTCGATTGTGGCATCGAACAACCCGATCACCGCCGAGGCGACGATTGCCGTCACAAGGTTGATCAGAAGCCAGGAGCTGCGTCCCTGCAATGTCTCCAGCAGCGACGAGCGCACATTGGACTCACCAACGCCTGCCAGCGCCATGAGGTCTTCCTCGGCTTCCTCGTCGATCACGTCGATGACATCATCGATGGTGATCATGCCGATCAGGCGACCATGCTCGTCGACAACAGGCGCACTGACCATGCCATAGCGGCGGAACAGGATGGACACCTCTTCCTGATCCATATCGGCCGGGATCTTGCGGAAGTCGACTTCCATGATCTCGCTGACACGGCGGGGGCGCGGGGTGCATAACAGCCTGCCAAGGCTGATTTCACCAATCGGGTTGCGCGACGGGTCGATCACGAAAATCAGGTAGAACTGTGTATCGCCAAACTTCGAGCTTCGCAGGAAATCGATCGTCCGGCCAACGGTCCAGAAGGACGGCACGGTCACAATCTCGCGCTGCATCATCCGGCCGGCGGAATCCTCGGGATAGGCAAGGCCTTCCTCGACAAGGACCCGATCCTCGGCCGGCAGTGCCGCAAGGACATCGTCGATTTCGTCCTGCTCAAGCTCCTCAATGATGTTGACAGCATCATCGGTATCCAGATCGGGGAGCTGGCGCGCCAACGCCGCCATCCCCATCACATCGACAATCTCGTCACGCGTGTTCTCGTCAAGATAGGTCAGCGTCTCGGCATCAAGACTGTCACCCAGAATTCGGACAAGCGCGGCTGCGCGCGATGGCGGCAGCCGGACCAGCAGATCCGCCTGGTCAGCTGGGTGGAGCGGCGCGACAAGCGCACGCGCGCGATCCTCGGCGCCACCTTCAATGGCGGTCACGATAGCGGATTCAACCTTCGGCGTCAGGCCATAGAGCGCGGCAAGGCGATCACCATCCTCGCGCCTCTCCACAGGGTCACCCTGAGGAGGCTGCCCTGACATTGCCTGTGTGTTCACCTTCTTTGCAGACGCCATATCACCTGCCCCAAACCTCGCGCGGGACGACCCAAGGGCACAACGCCCGGGTCTGGCGCAGGCGCACCATAGCAGAACCACCGGCATTGGCAAACCGCGCCAACGGCCGCGTAATAATGTTGCGCAGAGGGGCGAAGACAGGAATTTGAAATTAAATTACCAACAGTCTGGCAACGGCACTAGCCTTCGAGATCATACAGACCGAGGCGGCGCGAATGGCCGTCAAACCGGATCTCATGCCCGACCGGTGGATGCGCCCGCTGTGCGCAATCCATTCTTTCGCAGACCGCACATCCGATGCCGATCGGATCAAGCTGGCGGCGCTTTGACAGGTCGAACTCGTCGGCATAGGCGATGTCACGGGCATGATGAAGCTCGCACCCCAGCGCAACGGCAAATTCCGGCGCTGCTTCGCCAGCCGGGGCCCATGGGCGCGGCACGGTCCGCACGATGGTGAAGAACTTCTGACCATTTGGCAGTTCGGCAGCCTGGCACAGCAATCTGTCCGGTGTGCGGAAGGCCTTGTGAATGTCCCATCTCGGGCATGTCCCGCCGTTCTTGGCGAACTGCATGCCGCCAGCCGCCAGCCGTTTCGAAATGTTGCCGGCATCATCAATGCGGATGAAGAAAAACGGAATGCCGCGCGCATTCGGGGCGTTGAGGCTGGTCAGGCGGTGGCAGACCTGCTCGAAGCTTGCCCCGAAACGACGACCAAGAAGGTCAAGATCATAACGAATGTCACGGGCGGCAGCGAGGAAGGCGTCATAGGGCATCATCACCGCACCGGCGAAATAGCCTGCCAGAGTCGAGCGGAACAGCGATCGTGCGGTGCCATCACTCATCCCGTGCGCGTCCGCCACCTTGTTGATCAGCCCCGACGGGCTTGTCAGCGCCAGTTGCACCAGCAGATGGAAGGTGCGTTGCGGTCGCATCAGCGCTTCGCTCAGCAGAATTTCACGGCGGTGATAGTCATAGCGGCGAAGCTGGCTTCCCATCACCGACACCGGCAGGATGCGGACACGAAGCCCCTGATCGCCCGAGGTGTGAATGATCAGAGCTTCCAGCAACCCTTGCTGGTCCCCTCCGGCGCCCATCACGCGCGCACGGAATTCATCAGCGGCTTCCTCGATCTCGGCGAAATAGTTGTTGGCTTGCTGCAGAACCTCGCGCACGGTTTCGACCGGGCTGTCGCCAGCCCCGGTCTGCCGCCCATCCCCCGATGACATCTCAAGCTGGTCTCGCACCTTGCGATAGGCCTGAAACAGGCTGAGCATGCCGCGCGCCGCCGAGGGCGCTGCGGTGACCAGGTCCTGCAACTCACGCCGTGACACACGCTCTCCCGCCAACAGCGGGTCGGCGAACACATCTGCAAGATCGGTGATCAACGCCGGGCTGTCATCCTCGGCGAAGCTCTTCATATCGATGTCGAAGCTGTTGCCAAGCTTCAGAAGCAACGCCACCGTCAAGGGCCGCTGGTTGTGCTCAAGCAGGTTCAGATAGGACGGGCTGATATCAAGCGCCTCGGCCATGGCCGTCTGCGACAGGCCTGCGGACTGGCGAAACCGGCGAAGCTTGTGCCCGACAAGGATCTTTTCCTGCATATGCGTCTCCCGCTATGGCCAAGGCTGGCCGCGCCGCGGACAGTAAAATTGTAAAGGCAAAAAGTAAATATTTTACTGTTTGCACATTTTCACTTTTTTACTTTTGTCCGATGGGCGGGCGGGCTACCAAGAGGGGGCTGAACGGCACCCTGTCTGGTGGCCATTACATGGGAAGCGGGCTTGGGGGAGCAGCGCATCATCAGGTCATCCAGACATCCGAAGGTCGGCGGGTTTTTTGCTTTCCCGCCGGCCTTCTTTTTTCC
>NTKV01000084.1 GCA_002457745.1 SAR116 cluster bacterium MED-G06
CGCATGGAATCAGGCTCGTCAGGTGCCGGCGGACGGGTGATGTTCGATTCCTACATGCAGCCCGAAATCTGGCAGGCGCAGGTGCGCGAGGCCCTTCGCATTGCCACTGTCAATCTGGGTTCTGTCCCTGCCCCTGCCGGCGAGATGGAAATCGTTCTGGGATCCGGATGGCCCGGCGTCATGCTGCACGAGGCTGTCGGCCATGGCCTCGAAGGTGATTTCAACCGCAAGGGCACATCGGCCTTCAGTGGCCGGGTCGGCGAACAGGTGGCCTCGAAAGGGGTGACGGTGGTCGATGACGGCACCATCCAGGACCGCCGCGGATCGATTACAATCGATGACGAAGGCACGCAGTCACGTCGCAATGTGCTGATCGAGGACGGCATTCTTCGCGGCTACATGCAGGACCGGCAGAATGCCCGCCTCATGGGGGTCGAGCCAACCGGCAATGGCCGGCGCGAGAGCTTTGAACATGCACCGATGCCGCGCATGACCAACACCTTCATGGAGAATGGTGACCATGATCCCGCCGAAATCGTCGCCTCGATGAAAAAAGGGCTCTACGCGGTGAATTTCGGTGGCGGTCAGGTCGACATCACATCCGGCAAGTTCGTCTTCGCCGCGTCAGAGGCCTATCTTGTCGAGAATGGCAAGATCGGTGCCCCGGTCAAGGGGGCAACGCTGATTGGCAACGGCCCCGACGCGATGACGAAAATCAGCATGATCGGGAATGACATGAGGCTCGACAGCGGTGTCGGCACCTGTGGCAAGTCCGGGCAGAGCGTTCCTGCCGGCGTCGGCCAGCCGACCGTGAAGATGGGCGGCATCACCGTAGGCGGCACCGAGGCCGCCTAACCCGAATCGCCGGTTCTGGAAGGTCGGGTGAGATACGGCACCAGCAGCAGCATGGCCAGCGTGACAGCACCGCCGAAGCCGAACGGATATTGCGATCCCCCAAGATCATAGAGCGGACCGGCAACAACCAGCCCGATCACCTGGCCCAGCGAGCCGAATCCCTGGATCAGGCCGAGCGAGCCCCCCATGGTGGTGGCACCTGCAAGCATGCTGGCAGCGCTGCTGATCGCCGGGGTGGCAATGGCGTAGCCAAAACAGATCGACGTGGTGACCACCAGCATCTGCGCCAGCCGGGCATCATTGCCGGGAAGCAGTCCCAGCACCAGAAGCACTGTCAGCACCTGCCCTAAAATGAGCAACGCGCCACCAATTCCCGTGGCCCCGACCTCGCCGAACCGTCCTACCACATGCCTGATCAGCACCGCCTGGACGAGGATGATACATACCCCGACATAGGCAAACAGCCAGCCGGTTTCGCGTGCTCCGAACCCCAGATAATCCCGCAGCACGAGGACAAATGAAGCTTCGACCTGCGCAAATGACAGGTTCAGCGCCAGCGACACCAGCGCATATGGTGCCAATGGCGAGCGCAACAGCGAGCGCACCCGCACCGCCATGCCATCATCGCTCCGCGTGAGCTGGATCCGCCCCCCTTCAGGTGCCTTCATGCGCGATGTCATCACCAGCGCGACAAGGGAAAAGCCGGCGGCCAGCAGGAAGGGCGTGCGGTGCACCGGACCGCCACCGACATCGGCCAGCAATCCGCCAAGCGCCGGCCCGGCAACAAAACCGACACCGATGGCAGCCCCGAGGAGGCCCATATACTGGGCACGCCTCTCGGGAGGAGACCGATCCGCGATCATCGCCTGGATCACGCCGGTATTGCCGGCCGCAAAGCCGCCGATCAGCCGCGCCGCGAACATCGAGACAATGTCAGCCGACAGCGCAAACCACAGATTGGCTGCCGCACCGACAAGAAGCGAGACCGACAGCACTTTTCGCCGCCCGAAATGATCGGACAGCCGCCCCTGGATCGGATTGGCGATAAACATGGCAAAGGCATAGGACGCCAGAAGCAGTGTCATCACGCTTGCCGGCAGACCAAGCGTTTCGATGACGGTATAGGGGAGCACCGGGATCAGTGCCCCGACACCTATAAAATTCATCCCCACAATAAGCAGAAGAACCGGCATGTCGCCCTATCTTACCAGAGCCTAACCATTGCTGGCGAGACCGCGCCTTACTGTCACTGATATTGCTCGGCAGAGAAGATCCGGCTCAGATCTCCGTTCCACGACGTTTCATTGAGTCGCAAGAGGCGGTCCGCCGGCGTCTCGCCGCTTGTCACGACCTCGCGAAGCGGCGCAAGAAACCCGCTTTCGTCATTACCGCTGTCATCGATCCGCGCACGCCGACGCAGACCGGCTGAGGCAAGGCCGACAAGCTCGCTTGCAAGCTTGTGGACATCACGCCCGCCAAGCTGCCCGCGCAGACCATCACGCGACACGGACAGGCGCGCCTCCATCACATCATTTGCCGTCAGCCCGGATGCGAGGTCGGCTGCCGCGGAAAGCGATTCTTCATCATAGAGAAGCCCGACCCAGAACGCCGGCAGCGCACAGATGTTGCCCCACGCCCCGCCATCGGCACCGCGCATCTCGAGATACCGCTTCAGCCGTACCTCAGGGAAGGCTGTGGTGATGTGGTCCTGGAAGTCCGCCATGCTTGGCATCTGCCCTTCAAAACCCGGGAGCATCCCATCCATGAAATCGCGGAAGGACTGTCCGGCCACATCGATGTAGTCGTCCCCCCGATGCAGAAAATACATCGGGACATCAAGAATATAGTCGATCCACTGCTCATAGCCGAAATAGGGATCGAACACACAGGCCGGCACGCCGCTTCGCGATGCATCGGTATCTGTCCAGGCATGCGCCCTTGTCGACAGCCAGCCGGACGGCTTGCCATCCTTGAACGGGGAATTGGCAAACAGCGCGGTTGCCACAGGCTGCAACGCCAGCGAGGTGCGGAACTTCTTCCGCATGTCGGCCTCGTCGGCGAAATCCAGATTGACCTGAACGGTGCAGGTCCGGAGCATCATATCAAGGCCAAGCGTGCCAACCTTCGGCATGTGGCGGCTCATGATCTTGTACCGCCCCTTCGGCATGAAGCTGATATCCTCACGCCGCGCCGTCGGATGATAGCCAAGCCCCATCATACCGATTTCCAGAGGTTTTGCGGCGGCAAGCATATGTCGTAGATGGCGGCCGGTCTCGTTGCAGGTCTGATGTATATCGTCGAGCAACGCGCCTGACAGCTCCAACTGCCCACCAGGCTCCAGCGTCACCGCACCACCATCAGCATCAATGATGCCGATAATATTGCCCTTCTCCATGATGGGCTCGGCAGCAGGACCGAGTTCGGTCAGCAACCGGTCCAGAAGCGCGCCGACGCCGGCCTCACCCTCATAGGCAACCGGCGCCAGGCTTTGCCGATGGAACAGGAATTTTTCGTGCTCGGTGCCGATTTTCTGCTGATCTGGCGGGGTTTCACCACCGCTGACCCAAGCCACCATCTGGCCGAAATCCACCGGGTCTTCGTGAGGCTTATGCATGGGGGTTCCGTCTGGCAATCCGTTGGATCAGGTCTGTACTGGTCATCTTGCCCAGTCTCCACAGACAGCCTGAAAGCAGGTGAGCGCGGCAATCGCGGCGGTATCGGCGCGCAATATGCGCGGACCGAGTGAAAGTTTCAAACTATTTCGCACCCCGGAAAGATGGGCGCGTTCAGCCGCCGAAAACCCGCCTTCCGGACCAATCAGCACCGCTGCCCGATCAATCGGGACAGCCGCCGCCAACCGCGCAATGGCATTGGCGTCTGCATCATCCGCGCTGGCCTCGTCGCAGAACAGCAGCGTCCGGTCCTCGCCACAGGCGGCAAGCGCCTCTGACAACGGGGTGAAGGGCAGGACCTCGGCAACATCAAGGCGTTCCGTCTGTTCGGCTGCCTCGATGGCGTTGGCCATCATCCGGTCGTCATTCACCCGCGTCACCTGACAATGGTCGGTGCGCACCGGCCAGATGCGGCGGCAGCCCATTTCCGAGGCCTTCTGCGCGATGAAATCCAGCCGCGCCTTTTTCACCGGCGCGAAGATCAGCCACAGATCGGGGCTGGCCTTCTGCGGCCTGGTCTGGTGCTGCGCCAACAGGTGACAGCTTCGTTTGCCGTCACGATGCAGCGTGGCATGCCATTCCCCGTCACGGCCATTGAAGATCGCGACCGCATCGCCGTCGCCAAGCCGCATCACATTCAACAGGTAATGTTGCTGGTCACTGCCGGGAAGCAGGGTTTGGCCCATGGCAATGTCATCCTCGACAAAAAGCCTGGCCTTGGGAGAGGCTGCGTTCATCTGCCACATGTAGGCCACAGGCGCAGGCTTTGCAAGCGGAGTGGCAGCCCTGCACCGCCGCTGTACGCTGGTCACAAAACAGGCTAAGACTCAGCCTATGGCGACCTCTCCACAGCACCCCCCGAAGCCGCCGCACGGCCCGCATTCCGACATTGCCCCACCGGCGTGGTGGCGGCACATGCCGCCGGCAAGCCACCCCTATCTTCTGCTGGCACGGTTCGACCGCCCGATTGGCTGGTGGCTGCTGTTGCTTCCCGGCTGGTGGGTGATCCCGGCCGCTTCCGCTGATGCCGGCCTTGTGCTGTGGATGATGGCGCTGTTCCTGATCGGCGCTGTAACGATGCGGGCCGCCGGATGCGTGGTAAACGATTTGTGGGACCGCCGGCTCGACCAGAAGGTCGAACGCACCGCGGCGCGCCCACTTGCCGCCGGCACGGTCAGCACCTTTCAGGCCTTGATGTTTCTGGCCGGGCTTTGCGCCATCGGGCTTGTGGTGCTGCTGCAGCTTCCACCGGCGGCGATCATCGCCGGCGTTGCGGCCTTGCCGCTTGTCATTCTCTACCCTCTTGCCAAGCGCGTGACCTGGTGGCCGCAGGCGGTGCTGGGGCTGACATTCTCATGGGGCGTGCCACTTGGCTGGACGGCGACAACCGGGGGCATGCCGCCAGCAGCCCTGCTTCTTGTCTATGCGGGAAGCGTCTGCTGGGTGTTCGGCTATGACACCATCTATGCGGTGCAGGATATGGAGGATGACCGCACTGTCGGCGTGCGCTCCTCGGCGCTCGGGCTTGGCCGGCATCTTCGATCGGGTGTGGCGTTCGCCTACGCGCTGGCGGTGGCCGGGCTGGCGGCCGGGTTCCTGGCACTGCTTGGCACCGGCATCTGGATCGCCGGGCTGACGCTGATGGCGGTACATCTTGGCTGGCAGGTACGAAGCCTCGATGCCGAGGATCCGGCAAAGGCACTTCGCCTGTTCAAATCGAACCGCGATGCCGGGCTGTTCCTTGTTGCCGGGATTGCACTTCACAGCCTGACCAGCTGACCCGTCGGCAGGATCCGGTCCTAGAGAAAAGCCCCGACATCGTCAGCGGTGACAGCTTGCAGCTGCCAGGGCCCCTCGGCATGAATGGCGCGGGATTGCAGATGGCTGTTGATTTCCTGACGCCAGACCTTGTCCGCAACCACAGTCTCGATGAATTCCGGCAGGGTGGCCAATGTCACCTTCCCGCCAGACCCCCCGGTCTCGCCAGCCACCGCATGAACAATGCCGGCCGCCGAATCCTGCGACAGGGTCTGGAACTTGCGGTTGCGCGCGGGGATACGGGACAGACCAGCAGGCCAGCCGCCACCAACATCCAGAACCCCGCTTCGCGCGCTGTACCCGAAAACAGGCTCAGCCGCGGCGACAATCTCGCCGCCAGCCTCGACGACCGGAAGATGTGTCACCACCCCGGCAAACAGCCTCACATAGTCATAGGCAATCCCCAATGCCTCGGTCCTGTGCATGATCTGGAGCTGGTCCGGATCAAGCCAGGCGATGTTCAGCATCACATCGGTTCCCGCCGAGGGATGCGCCGTGCAGGACACCGCGCCGTAATAGCTGATCGTTGCGGCATGAACGATATCGCAGTCATGCAGGATCGCCGGGGTCACCGGCACCAGCGCCGCGTCACCAAATTTCCGGCGAAGCTGGACTGGCGCACGATTCGACCCGACGGACAGCACAGCTGTACGACCGGCAAGAAGCGCCGGATCGTCAAGCTGACGGACCGCGCCATGGTCAAGCACGTAACCGCCTTCCGGCGCATGGTAGGGATAGTCCGCGGCACGCTCGGCCTCGGTCTGCGGGCCAAGATAGCGGTCCTGATCAGGAAAAATGGCCATGCTCAGACCGACAGGGCTGCTGTCTGGTCAAGACCAAGCGCGATGTTCATGTTCTGCACTGCCGCGCCAGACGCGCCCTTGCCAAGATTGTCCAGCCGCGCGCTGAGCCAGAACCGGCTCTTGTCCTCGCTGCCAAAAACAAACAGCTCCATATGGTCCCGACCGGCAAGCGCAGACGCATCAAGCAGAGCTGCCGCCACTTCGGGGTCACCGGCCTGTTCCATGCCCATGCGGATAAAGGGGCTGGCTGCGAACTTTGCCGCCAAGACATCCTGAATGTCGGCAGCAGTGACGGTTTTGGCCAGCTGTGTCGCGTGAAGCGGCAGATGCACCAGCATGCCGGCATAGAAGGAGCCCACCGATGGCATGAAAATCGGCGCCCGGTCGAGCGCGGCATAGGCCTGCATTTCCGGAAGATGCTTGTGCGCCATTGTCAGGCCATAGGCCCCGTGCGGCGGCATCTCGCCAGCCTCGAACTTCGCGATCATGGCCTTGCCGCCACCGCTGTAGCCAGAGATGGCTGGCACCGTCAACGCTGCATCAGACGCGATGATCCCGGCCTCGACAAGCGGGCGCGCCAGCGCCAGAAACCCGGTCGGATAACATCCGGGATTGCTGATCCGTGCTGATCTGGCAACAGCGTCATACGCGCCATCCACAAGCTCGGCAAAGCCGTAATCCCAGCCATCTGCCGTACGATGTGCGGAGGAGGCGTCAATCACCCGCGCGCCGACCTCTGCCGCCAGGGCTGCGGAATCACGCGCGGCATCATCGGGAAGGCACAGAATGGTGATGTCGCATCCGGACATCATGGCGCGCCGCGCATGCGGGTCCTTGCGCTCGGCATCGCCAAGTGTCACAGGTGTGACAAACGGATGCGCCTCAAGACGATCCTGCACCTGCAGGCCGGTTGTGCCGGCCGCGCCATCGATGAAAATGCGGTAGGTCATCGCGGTGTGATAAACAGATTGGGCCCCCCTTGCAAGGATGGTGAAGGAAAGCCAGCTATGATGCAGTGGCATGGCGCTGTGCCTGTTGAAACACACCGACCGACCCTGTTATGTGGAAAAGGTTATGAGCAAGCTTGAAGAACATCTGATTTCCGAACTTCTCGACGCAGCGATTGCGGCGGGTGCCGATGGTGCCGATGCCGGTGTCGCGCGAAGCGAGGGAAGCTCTGTTTCCGTCCGCCTAGGCAAGGTTGAGGCCAGTGAGCGCGCCGAGGAGGTGGACGCCGCCCTTCGCGTGTTCGTTGGCAGGCGCAATGCCTCGGTCTCCACCAGCCAGCTTGATTCCGAGAATATCAGGGTGCTGGCCGAACGCGCCGTCGCCATGGCGAAGGTGGCCCCGGAAGACCCCTATGTGCGGATGGCCAGCGCTGATGAAATCGCCCGCGAGATTCCGCAGGTGGAAATCTATGACGAGATTGTGCCAAGCACCGAACAGCTGACCGAAAGCGCTCTTGCCGCCGAGGATGCGGCTGTCTCTGTCGAGGGCATCACCAATTCGGAAGGCGGCTCGGCAAGCCATGGCACCACCCATGTGATGATTGCCACAAGCAACGGCTTTGCCGCCGATTACCGCCGCTCCTCGCAAGGCATCTCCGCCGTCGTCATCGCCGAGAAGGATGGGGCGATGGAGCGTGACTATGACTACACGGCAGCCGTCTTCGGCGAAGACCTGGACCCGCCGGAACAGGTCGGTGCCAGCGCTGCAGAACGCACCCTGTCGCGCCTCGGGCCGCGAAAGCCCGAGACTGGCCAGTTCCCGGTTGTCTATCACCAGCGTGTCGCCGGATCTCTTGTCGGCACCATGGCGGGCGCCATCAATGGTGCCGCGATTGCGCGCGGGACAAGCTTCTTGAAGGATAGCATGGGCGAACAGGTGACCAGTGAAGGCCTGACCTTCATCGATGATCCGCTGCGCCCGCGTGGGATGGCCTCGCGCCTGTTCGATGGCGAGGGCCTTCCGGTAGAGCGCCGCGCCATGGTCGAGGACGGTGTGCTGAAAAGCTGGTTTCTCGACATTGCATCGGCAACGAAACTTGGTCTCACCCCGAATGGCCAGGCCGCGCGTGGCATGGGAAGCGCCCCCTCTCCCGGAAGCAGCAATTTCTATCTCGAGAATGGCGAGATCAGCTTTGACGAGCTGATTGCCGATATCGAGGAAGGATTCCTGGTGACCGAGATGATGGGAAGTTCCGTCGACATGATCACCGGCGATTACAGCCGCGGTGCCGGCGGGTTCTGGATCAGCAAGGGCAAGGTGACCCACGCCGTGTCCGAAGCCACCATCGCCGGCAATCTGAAGGATATGTTCAAGGCGATGACCCGCGCCAATGATATCGACATGCGGCGCAGCACCGCCGCCCCGTCGCTTCGCATCGAAAGCATGATGGTGGCCGGATCATGAGCTTTGTCGCCCCGGTCGGCGCACGCCGCGGCCTGCGCGACTGGATCGAACTGATTTTCAAGGATCACGGATTCCTGCGAATCTGGTGGCACAACCACCATGAGGTGGCCCCGGGGATGTATCGCTCGAACCAGCCCGGGCCGTCGCGGGTGCGCGCCGCCGCCGATAAGGGCATCCGGACCATCATCAATCTGCGCGGCCCGCGAAGCGATGGCGGATGGCAGCTTGAGGCAGAGGCCTGTGCCGAAGCCGGAATCACCCTTCTCGATTTCACCGCGCGCTCCCGCGCCGCCCCGGACAAGGCGATGCTTCACGCCGCCCGCGATCTCTTCGCCGAAGCGGCGCGTCCAGCACTGATGCATTGCAAGTCCGGTGCAGACCGGGCGGGGCTGATGTCGGCGCTGTATCTGCTGGTGGTGGAAGGGCGTCCGGCCCGCGAGGCGGCCACCCAGCTGGCCTGGAAATATGGCCATGTGAAGCAGGCCAAGACAGGCCTTCTCGACGCGTTCTTCCATGCCTATATCCCGTATGAGGATCAGGGGATGGCCTTTTATGACTGGGTCGACACCGTTTATGACCCGGACGAGGTCACCCGCAATTTTCAGGCAAAAGGATGGGCGGTGCGCCTGACCGACAGCATCCTGCGCCGCGAATAGCCCGGCCTATCCCTCCAGCGATTGCAGCCTGCACAGCCGCGCATAGAGACCGTCAGCGGCGATCAGCTCGTCATGCGTGCCACGTTCGGCAATATGGCCATCTTCCATGACGAGAATCATGTCAGCGTCACGAATTGTTGACAGCCGGTGCGCAACCACCAGCGTGGTACGCCCTTTCTGAAGGGTTGCCAGCGCCTCCTGAACCTGCTGTTCAGCCGCAGCGTCAAGCGCCGCTGTTGCCTCGTCCAGAAGCAGGATCGGCGCGTCTTTCAGCATCGCTCTGGCAATGGAAATACGCTGGCGTTGCCCTCCGGACAGCCTGTTGCCCATGGCCCCGACCTCGGCATCATAGCCCCCATCAAGCGCCATGATGAACGCATGCGCCGCCGCGGCCCGCGCCGCAGCCTCGATATCGTCACGGCTTGCCCCCGGACGTCCGAATTCGATGTTAGCCGCGATGGTGTCGTCGAACAGGATGGCGTCCTGGCTGACCAGCGCGATGTTCCGACGAAGGCTCTCAAGCGTCACCATGGTGATATCCGCACCATCGATCCTGATCGTGCCACCACTGCAGTCGAAGAACCGTGGCAGAAGGTTGATCACCGTACTCTTGCCGGCACCGCTGGGCCCGACAAGAGCGACGGTCTGGCCCGGCGCCGCGGTGAAATCGATGCCGGCCAGTGCCGGCGGACCATCCTGAGCCGCCATGTCATAACCGAAACTGGCAGACTCGAAATCGATTTTGCCCCGCACATCTTGCAGCTCTGTGGCATCGGCCGCATCGCTGATCTGGCGCGGTCTGTCGAGAAGCGACAACACCCGTTCGGCGGCGGCCACAGCTTCCTGGGTCACCGCGTTCAGCGTGCCGATGCCGCGGATCGGCTGCACCAGCAGGATCAGCGTGGTGATGAAGGCGATGACGTCACCAACCTGAAGAAGGCCGTTCGCAACCCGCCAGCCAGCCAGCGCGATCACCCCGCCAACAGCAATGCCACCGACAACCTCGAGGATGGGGTCGATCTTGGCGCGACCGGTCAGCAGGCCAACAAGACGGGAATAGAGCCCGTCAAAGGCGCTGCGGGTCCGTTCGGTTTCTGCCGCCTCCAGCTGGTAGGCCTTGACCATGCGCGCGCCCTGAAGCGTTTCCGCCAGAAGCGAGGTCACGCCCTCCATATGTTCCTGAAGATTGCCGGAGGCTTTTCGCTGCCGCGCGCCGATGCGGATGATGGGCTGCATCGCCAGCGGATAGACAAACAGCACAATCAGCGCCATCAGCCAGTCAAGCCAGA
>NTKV01000085.1 GCA_002457745.1 SAR116 cluster bacterium MED-G06
GTACAAGCTAGCGATAGCCGACGGTCTTGTTCTTGGCGCCTTCCACCAGGATCTCGCGGTAGCTGCCAGCGGACTCACCGCCACCAATCAGTTCGACAGCCGAAGCACCGACATAGTCGATGTCACCGCCACCGGCGAGGATCTTCAGACCCTTGGCAAGCTCACCAGGGTAGATTTTTTCACCTGGTGCATTGGCAACATCGAGAACCTTGCCGGCAAAGTCTGCGCTGTCGGTCGACCCGGCAGCCTGCATGGCCAGCATGATCAGAGCCGCGGCGTCGTAGGACTCACCCACGAACGGGCCAAGCTCACTGCCGACGATCTCGCTCATCATCTTCGCGCCCGGGCTGTCGGTACCGGCAACGACACCGAAGGAGCCGTCAAGATCGGAACCAATCGCCTCAGGAAGCGAGTCACCGATCATGCCACCAGGCAGGAAGAAGGTGTCAAACGAGCCGGCATCAAGCGAACCCTGGATGATCATCTTGCCGCCCTGGTCGAGGTAACCGGCAACAACCAGAAGGTCACCACCAGCCTGTGCCAGCGCGCCAACCTCGGCACTGTAGTCGCCCTTGCCCTCTTCATGCGCGGTCACAATTGTGATGCTGCCGCCCATCGACTCGAAGTTGGACTGGATGGCGTCGGCGAGGCCCTTGCCATAGTCATTGTTGGTATAGGTCATGGCGACCGAGTTATAGCCCTTTTCCTTGAGCATCTCGGCGACTACCTGGCCTTCCCGCGCATCAGACGGAGCGGTCCGGAAGAACAGGCCATTGTCTTCCATGTCCGACAGGGCCGGCGAGGTGGCAGATGGCGAAATCATCACCATGCCTTTTGCCATGGCAGTGTTCTGCAGAACAGCAATGGTCACACCAGAACAGTCGGCGCCGACAATGGCGCTGATGCCGTCAGTGCTGATCAGACGCTCAGCGCCAGCAGTGGCTGCGGCAGCGTCGACACAGGTCGAATCGGCACGAACAGCAGTCACGCTCGATCCGTTCATGAAAGCACCGGAATCGGTCACTTCCTTCATAGCCATCTCAGCTGCGCCCGCCATCGGCGGGGTCAGTGATTCAATGGGCCCGGTAAAGCCAAAGATAATACCAAGCTTCACATCGGCTGCCAGCACTGGCGAGGCGATCATTGTCGACGCCACTGCGGCCAAAAGCATTTTTTTCATTTCAGTCTCCCTGAAGTATCTTCTGTCGAGCGATTAAGACCGATAATCACCGGTTAGGCAACGGTTTTGCGTCATTCAGACGCCCCTCGCGCTGAGCAAAAAACTATTTCGGATAGCCGATTGTCTTCAAGGCCGCGGCGATCTCGTCGAGAATCACCGGATCATCGATGGTCGCCGGCATCGCCCACTCCTCGCCGTCGGCGATTTTCGCCATGGTGCCACGAAGCACCTTGCCGGACCGCGTCTTTGGCAGACGATCGATGGCGACAACAAGGTTGAAGGCGGAAACACGCCCGACCCGGCCCTTTACCAGATCGATGGCCTCGGCGCAGACCTCATCCACCGGCTTCACGCAGTTCGGATAGAGGCAGATCAGGCCAAGCGGCAACTGCCCCTTGAGTTCGTCGGCAACACCGATCACCGCGCATTCGGCGACATCGGGATGTTCCGCCAGCACCTCTTCCAACTGGCCGGTCGACAGGCGGTGGCCGGCAACATTGATGACATCATCGGTGCGCGCCATGATGTAGAGATAGCCGTCCTCGTCCTTGTAGCCGGCATCGCCGGTTTCGTAATAGCCGGGAAAAGTTGTCAGGTATTTTTCAATGAAGGCAGCATCCGCGCGCCAGATGGTCGGCAAGCATGACGGCGGAAGCGGCAGTTTCACCGCGATCGCGCCAAGATCCCCGGCAGCCTTGATGCTGCCATCCTCGCCAAGGATGTCGATTTCATATCCCGGCATCGGCACGGAGGGCGATCCCAGCTTGACCGGCAGCATCTCGATTCCCACCGGGTTGGCGCAGATCGACCATCCTGTCTCGGTTTGCCACCAGTGGTCGATGACCGGCACCTTCAGCTTGTCCTGCGCCCAGAGGATTGTGTCCGGATCGGCCCGCTCTCCCGCCAGAAACAGATGCGTCAGGCTGGAAGTGTCATATTTCACCAGGAATTCGGCGTCCGGGTCGGCCCGCTTGATGGCCCGGAAGGCGGTCGGCGCGGTGAACAGCACCTTCACATCATGATCCTGGATCACCCGCCAGAACACACCGGCATCAGGGGTGCCGATGGGTTTGCCCTCGAACAGCACGGTCGAACAGCCGGCGATCAGCGGCGCATAGACAATGTAGGAGTGTCCGACCACCCAGCCGATGTCGGACGCCGCCCAATAGACATCTCCCGGCTTCACGTCATAGATGTTCGGGATCGACCATTGCAACGCCACCGCGTGACCGCCATTGTCCCTTACCACGCCTTTCGGCTGGCCAGTGGTGCCGGAGGTGTAGAGGATATAGAGCGGGTCGGTTGCCTTTACCGGCACCGGATCAAGCGCCGGAGCGCCCTCATGCGCGGCATGCCATTCAAGATCGCGTCCCTCGACCAGATCGGCGGCAAGCGCCTCGCGCTGATAGATGACGCAGGAGTGCGGCTTGTGCGATGACAGCTCGATCGCCTCGTCCAGCAGCGGCTTGTAGGCCACGATGCGGCTTGGCTCATGCCCGCAGGACGCGCTGATGATCGCTTTCGGGGTGGCGTCATCAATGCGCTTGGCAAGCTCCGCCGCGGCAAAGCCACCAAACACCACCGAATGCACCGCACCAAGCCTTGCACATCCCAGCATCGCAACCACCGCCTCGGGGATCATCGGCATATAGATGATCACCCGGTCACCGGCAGCGACGCCAAGACGCTGCAACATGCCGGCAAAACGGGCGGTGGCTTCCTGCAGTTCGGCAAAGGTCAGCGTTGACGAGGTGCCGGTGATTGGCGAATCATAGATCACCGCGCGCTGGTCGCCGCGACCAGCGGCAACGTGACGGTCCACGGCATTGTGGCAGGTGTTCATTTCGCCATCGGGAAACCAGCGATGAAAAGGTGGCTTTGAGGAATCAAGTGCCTGTGTCGGGGCCTTGTACCAGTCAATGCCGGACGCCGCCTCCATCCAGAAGCCCTCGATATCGGACTGCGCTTTGGCATAAAGATCACTGTAAGTCGTCATGCTGGTCTGGTCCCTCAAGATCATCGCGCGTCATCCTTCCGGCGCGGCCCAATAGTAGCCACAAAACCCTCATCCGCAAAAGCCCCGGCCTTCGTCATCACCTTGACCCCATGGTTCACTTCACAAGCTCGTGATCAGGCGGATCAATGCATGGCGCAGCCTTGGTTGTGACTCTGACTGGCCTTAGCATGCAGGGACCCCTTACAGAACCGGTCGAGCCGCCATGCCCATAACCCAGCCTGTATCCGAACTGATTGCCGCCGCACGTCTTCTGATCAATCAGATCAGCGTCCATGAAGCAGCGGAGCTGCAGCGTCTGGATGCTGCGATCCTGATCGATCTTCGCGATGTGCGCAAACTGCAGCGCATGGGGACGGTGCCCGGCGCCTTTCACGCGCCCCGCGGCATGCTGGAATTCTGGGTCGATCCTGACAGCCCCTATCACAAACCTGTTTTTCGAACAGACAAGAAGCTTGTCATGTTCTGCGCCTCCGGCTTGCGCTCGGCGCTGGCGGCGCGGACGCTCCAGGATATGGGGATGGAGAACGTCCTCGACATGGATGGCGGATTCACCGAATGGAAGATGCAGGATCTGGCGGTGGATTATCTGAGCTGAAAACAGTCCAGGACCGCTAGGTCCGGGCGGCCTCGAACGCGGCCCAGGCTTCCTCGAACTCCGCATAGGTCATCGGGCCCTTGCGCGCCGGCTCGAGGATACAGGCCTCGGCACGGAACAGCGTTTCAATGGCCGCTGCCAGATCGGGGATCACCGCTGGCGGAATGACCAGCGCCCCATGCCGGTCACCATGGAGGAGATCCCCATCCACCACATCCATCCCGAAGACGCGCGCGCCTGCAGCGTAATCGACAACATGGACAAAGCCGTGGCTTGGACCTACGGAACCGGCCAGCACCGGAAAGCCATCCGGCAGATCACCAAGATCGCGCATCAACCCGTTGGTGAGCGCACCGTCAAGGCCAAGGGCCTTGTGCACCGTGGTGTTCACCTCGCCCCAATAGGCACCGATGGCATCCGCGCCATCGACATCCTCGACCACCGCCACAGCCGGACGTGGCCCTTCGGACATATGGCGGTAATAGCCAAGGCGGCGTTCGCGAACGACCTCTGCCGGGTCAGAGGATGGCGCGATCGCAGAAATCCGCGCCGTGCGGGCATAGCCGACCATCGCCCGATGCGACGGGGCCGAGGCCAGCACCGCACCACGGGTGAACCGGTTGAACCCGCGCTTTCCTTCGGCGGTCTCGATGGCGTTGCAGACAGTCGGGGTATCGACCGACCGAAGCAGGGTTAGCAGCGCGTCATCCATGGGTTTCCTCCAGAAGTTCTTGTAGGGCAGTTGTGACGATATCGGGTGTCTCGATGGTCGGCAAATGACCGGCATCCTCAATGACCAGGAGGCGCGCATGCGGGATCATCCCCTTCATCGCCTCATGCCGCTCGACCGGGCAAAGCTGGTCATGCCGTCCGCACAGGATCAGCGTCGGGCAGGTCACGGTGCGAAGCGTAATCTCGTAATCAGGTCGGTCGCGAAGCGCCAGCGACTGGGCGACAAAGGTGTCGGCGCCAAGGTCTGTCGCCATTGCCATCGCCAGATCGCGAAGCGCAGCGCTGTCGTCTATATGGCTGAAATAATTCGGTTTCATTTCGTCACGCATGACAGTGGCCAGCTGGCCAGCCAGCACAGATTCCATCTGCGGTCCACGGCGCGCCTTCACCTCGTCACGTTCGGCGAACGGGTTCGTGGCGATAAGCGCCAGATGCGTCACCCGGGTCGGCGCCTGACGGATGATCTCCATTGCCAGAATGCCGCCCATCGACACCCCGCCAAGGGCAAAACGTTCGGGCGCATCCCGCAGAATCCCCGTCGCAAGCTGGGTCATGTCCGGCGCAGAGACCGGCAGCGGCACGCTAACCCGCATCCTGTCCTGCAACGCCTCGATCTGGGGCGCGAACAGTCTGCCATCGCACATCATGCCGGGGAGCAGGATCAGATCGCCCACATCCGCCCCCGCGGCTACAGGCGCGAGCTTGCCAGTGCCGCACCCTCGGCCAGCGCCGCAAGCTTGGCGTAGGCGATGTCAGGATCGACAGCGCCAAACCCGGCAAAGGTGCCGAACCCGCAATCCGATCCGGCGATCACCCGCTCCGCCCCGACAATGTCGACGAACCGTTCGATACGCTGTGCGACAAGCTCGGGATGCTCGACGAAATTGGTGGTGGTGTCGACAACGCCCGGGACCAAGATCTTGTCGTCCGGAATTTCGCCGGCGCGGTCACGGAACACGGTCCATTCATGCGCATGACGGGGGTTCGAGGTCTCGAACAGCACATAGCGTGCGCGTGTCGACATCAGGGTGCCGAACACCTTGTCCATGTCGATGTCACAGACATGCGGGCCTTCGTAATTGCCCCAGCATATATGAACCCGGACGCGCGCCGGATCGATGTCACGAAGCGCGTGATTCAGCGCCTCGACATGCATGGTGGCGACAGCCAGAAATTCGTCATCGCTGAGATCGGCGAACAGCATATGACGCGACAGCGCCAGGTCCGGACAATCGAGTTGCAGGTCAAGCCCGGCACCGACAATGGTCTCGTACTCAGCCTTCATCGCATCGGCAAGTGCCGCCAGATAGGCCTCGCGGGTCGCGTAATGCTGGTTCTGCAGAAACAGCGAGATGACCCCCGGCGACGCCGCGTTCATGAAACCGCGCTCGGCCCCATGCGCCGCCATTCCTGCCTGCAGGTTGGTGATATCAGCCAGCAGTTCGCTCTGGCCCTTCGAAACCACCTCGCCGGTGCACATCGGGCGGGCATATTGCGGTGTGCCACCATCATTCGCCAACCGCTCGAGAAAGCCCGGGAACAGTTTCAGGTCACCGGGGGCATTCCGCGGACTGTCACCGGAAAAGCCGGTGTAACGGTCCTTCACATAGGTGGCGTAGGAAATTTTCGAGGTCTCACCGTCAGATACGATGTCGATCCCCGCCTCGACCTGGCGGCGCACTGTCTCGGCGCAGGCTGCCGACATACAGGTGGCGAAGCCGTTCACGTCATACATCTTGCCGTTCTCGCGGGCGAAGATGAAATCGACCACCTCCTGCGTACGTGGCAGCGAGCCGACATGGCTGGTCAGAATTTTCGTCATCATCCTCTCCCCTGGGCAAGTACAGCCGGCAATTCATGGAAATCAAATGTTGGTCCGGCAACGTCATCCGTACCGGTGACCCGGAACAGACTTGCCTCACCGCTCATGGCCGGGGCAAGGCTGACGGCCTGTTCCGGCGGGATGGCACAGACATCTCCCGGGCCAAGGCTGGCCACGCCACCATCCCATTCAACGCGCCAGTGCCCGCGCATCACCATCAGAACCTCATGGCGGGCGGTTACATAGCTGTCTTCGGGAATGCTCCCCCCTCGCAGAAGCTCGACGCGGAAGCCGGGGCGGTCCACAAGCATGCCGTCAGCGGCAATCACCTGTGCCGGTGCACCGTCCGCCATCGCCATCATGTCCCAATACCGGGCCACAAAGCGCGGCACAAAGCTGGCTGCCGTCACCTTCGGAAACTGTGTCATCTCGTCTGGGTTGAGCTGCGGCATCGGGCTGACACCTTCGGGCAGCACCGCCCCCTTCTTGGTATCGTAAAGGGCACCATTATCGCCGAGGACCAGACCATGGTCTCGGGCATCCTCGATCACCTGCGGTGCCCAGACAACGCCGCCCCCGGAATCATCACCGCCCAGAACCGCCATGATCATCCCGTAGTCGGTGCCGATATTCTCGAAGCCGCGAAAGATACCGGTGGGAATGTTGATCAGATCGCCTTCCTCAAGCACCACCTCGCCGTCGGCGCCGGTCGCGCCCCAGAAGAACCGCCAGCGTCCTGACAGCACGAAGAACACCTCTGCGGTGCGGTGCGCGTGAAGCGAGTTGCGGCATTTCGGGGGCTGGCCGGCGGCCCCGATGTTGAAGCCCGGCGTATCGGCGATATGGACATGCTGGTCGGCAGATTCCGATACGCCGCCCCCGATGATGCTGAAATTCTCCTTACGGTCACTTCCCGGCGTGTGCGCATCGATAAAGGCGGTGCGGCACGGCACAAGGTCGCCATAGCGGACTATGCGGTCTGTCAGGTCAATCGCACTCATCTGTCTCACCCTGTCTGCATGACGATCTGTTTCCAGATCGCGGTTTCATCAAACAACACATATTCCCGGCGCAGGCCGCGCGGGCCGAATTCGGCATGGCTGGCTCCCATGATGTAGACCTCGGCACCGCTTGGTTCACCAAAGCTTCCCCACCCATCATGCGTGCCATGAAGGCCCCAGCGAAGGGCAGCGCGTGGTGACATGCCATCATCGGCCCGGCCAATCTGGTGCTCGATGGTAAAGACGGCGTTGGGGAAACTGGCACGAAGCCCCATCCAGAAGCGGTCAGCCGCGTCATGACCATGTTCGGTCAAACCTCCCGGAAGCTCGAGATGGCACGCCGGATCATAGGCCAAAGGAATGGCGGCCATGTCCGCCCCCATGAGGCGGTGCAGAAGATCGGCGTAGCGCGCACCCCATTCATTGTCGTTGCCGCGTCCTTTGTAGGGCCCAGCGACGTCGATGGCCGGGGTAAAGGGCTTTGCACAGGTCTCCACCCCACCCTCACGCTCGATCAGGTCGGCGGCATAGGCTTTCGGCTCCCACCCCAGCTGGCGCACGATCGCACCCTGGTCACGGATCAGCCATTCGTCATTGATCTGGTTGTTGATGGCGTGGCAATCGGCAATGATCCGGTAGCAAAGGGACTGGCCCGTCGCGTTTCCATAGACGCCATCGCCGGTATGTGTCGCTGTCGACAGAATACGGTGGGAGCTCAGCATTCCCTCTTCCGGCGATCCGGACCAGATCACATCCTCGCCAAGAAGCCGGCGATCCGGAAACTCGGCAAGCGTCGCCATGGTGGCGGCAATCACCCCCTGATTACCAACAACAACCGAGCCCGGTGAGCGCACCGGAATATCCGGCGTGTAGTAATCATGAAGTGTTGCGATGCCGCGTCCTTCCCAGATCTCGGCTGTGATGCCAAGAATGTAATGCGGAAAATCGGTCCATTTCGGATCAAAGCCCTTCATCCTCTCACTCCTTCTTTCCGGTTGCCGGACGCCGTGCCGACCCGCGAACGACAAGCCCACCCTGAATGGTCACACGCCGCGGAACTGTCTCGCCCTCTTCGATCTGCGCCATCAGCGCCGACACTGTTTCCGCCACCATCTCGTCGGATGGTTGCGACACGGTTGTCAGATCGAAACTCGGCCAGGCGGAAAGCTGAACATCGTCATAGCCAACCACTGACACATCCCCGGGTATCGACAGGCCAAGCTTGCCGCGCAACACATCCATGACGGCAAACGCCATATGGTCATTGGCAACGAACACGGCATCGGGAACCTGTTCCCCGTTGAACATCTCCAGCGCCGCCTCGGCCGCCCTGTCTGTCCGGAAATCACCAATGCCACGGGCGAACAGCTCACATCCATGATCGGCCAGACCAGCGCGGAATCCGGCCTCGCGGTCGCGCTGCGTCGATGCCCCTTCCCACCCGGCGATATAGGCAATGCGCTTGTGCCCCCCCGCCACAAGGAAATCGGCAAGCGCCCGGCCGCCTGAAAAATTGTCAGAGGTGACTGTTGAAAAGCTGTCATCGTTCTGGGCGCGGTTGAACAGCACCACCGGTATGCCGGCAGCATCGCAGCGCTCGGCAAGTTGCGATGACATCGCCACCGAGGCCAACACGATTCCGTCCACCTGATAATCCAGAATTTCCTGCAGGACAGAATCGATATTGCCACTGGTCTGCTGCGCCATGAAAACGAGGACGTGGTAGCCGCGCTGCTGCAGGCTTGTCGACATCTTCTCGAGGATTTCGGGATAGAACTGGTTGTCCAGATAGGCGACAACAAGGCCGATCAGCCGCGACTTGCCGGTGATCATCGAGCGGGCCAGCACGTTCGGGCGGTACCCAAGTTCGGTTGCGGCGGCAAGGACACGGTCTGTCATCGATTGCGACACCGACGCGCCGGGCGTGAACACCCGGCTGACAGCCGACTGGCTGACCCCGGCCATGCGGGCAACGTCAAGCGATGTCACATTGTCCCGCGCCATCAGTCCGCTGTCCAGCCTCCGTCAATCAGCAATGCTGTGCCGGTAACCAGCGCCGCAGCGTCGGACGCGAGGAAGCGGACCGCCCCCATGACGTCCTCAACCTCGCCGACCCGGCCAAGCTTGATCTTCTCCTCGATCCATTTCACCCGTGCCGGCTGCGAGAAGGTCTGCTCGGTCAGCGGGGTGCGAATGAAAGTCGGGCAGACCGTGTTGACCCGGATGCCATGGGGGCCCATCTCGATCGCCATCGACTTGGTGAAGCCTTCGACAGCATGCTTCGAGGCGCAGTAGACGGCGCGGTCGATCCCGCCGACAACCGCCATCTGGCTTGAGATGTTGATGATTGACCCCTTGCGGCCATCGGCCATCATGGCCTTTGCCACAGCCTGTGACGCGAAATAGGCCCCGCGCAGATTCACATTCATCACCGCGTCGAAATCCGCCGGATCCGTATCGGTGGCCGGCGCATGACGCGCCAGACCGGCGCTGTTGACGAAGATGTCGAGCGGCCGAAGGTGCTCAACCGCCGCCGCCATACCCACGATATCGCCAATATCACCCACATGAACTTCAACGGAATGGCCGGCTTCGGTCATCGCCGCCGCGACCTCGTCAAGCTGTTCCTGACGGCGGGCCATGATGATGACATGCGCGCCGGCTTCAGCCAGTGCGACAGCGCATCCAAGCCCGATTCCGGATGATCCGCCGGTGACAAGCGCACGCCGTCCTTCGAGAGAGAATGACGGGGTTACGGGCAGCTTCATGACGCATCTCCAGAATGGGTAACAGGTGCCACATTGCGGGC
>NTKV01000009.1 GCA_002457745.1 SAR116 cluster bacterium MED-G06
CATTCCTATTGCAACACCGTGCCGACACCGTCGGGCGGCACGCATGAAGCCGGCTTCCGTCAGGCCATCACCCGCGCGCTGCGCAGCTTTGGTGACCTGGCAGGCAACCGCAAGGCGGCCGATATCACCGCTGATGACGTGTTCGCCGGCACAGCGGTGATGCTGTCGGTGTTTCTGCGCGAGCCGCAGTTCCAGGGACAGACCAAGGACAGGCTTGTCTCTGCCGATGCGACCCGCCAGACCGAAACAGCGGCGCGTGACAGGTTCGAGCAATGGCTTGCCGCAGATGCCGGCCGCGCCACCTTCCTTCTGGAGGCCGCGATCGAACGCGCCGAGGAGCGCAAGCGCCGCAAGAAGGAACGCGAGGTGGCGCGCAAGTCAGCCACCCGCAGACTGCGCCTTCCCGGAAAGCTTGCCGACTGCACCTCCAGCGACACCGAGGTTACCGAACTGTTCCTTGTCGAGGGGGACTCGGCCGGCGGATCGGCGAAACAGGCGCGCAACCGCAAGACCCAGGCCGTGCTGCCACTTCGTGGCAAGATCCTGAACGTCGCCAGCGCCAGCACCGAAAAGCTTGGCGCGAACCAGGAACTGTCTGACCTCGCGCTGGCACTCGGGGTGCGGCCGGGCAAGGATTTCCGGATCGACGACCTTCGCTACGGGCGGATCATCATCATGACCGACGCCGATGTTGACGGGGCGCATATCGCGGCGCTGCTGATGACCTATTTCTACCGCGAGATGCCAACACTGATCGAGGCCGGGCGCCTGTTTCTGGCACAGCCGCCGCTCTATCGCATGACCCAGGGCGGCACCACGCTCTATGCGCTTGACGATGCCCAGCGCGAGGAGATCGAGGCAACAGGGTTCGACGGGCGCGGCAAGATCGAAATCAGCCGCTTCAAGGGGCTTGGCGAGATGCCGCCCGGGCAGCTCAAGGAAACCACGATGAATGTGGCAACGCGCCGGTTGCTGCGGGTCGACCTGCCACGCCGCGACAGTTCGGGCGCCGATGCCCGCCGCGGCGTCGACCAGCTTGTCAGTACGTTGATGGGCAAGAAGGCAGAGCTTCGGTTCGGCTATATCCGCGACCATGCCGATGATGTTCTGGCAGACCTCGACGTCTAGGGCCTTACGCTAACCGGCAAACCGCGCCAGAAACCTGTTCAGAATGGCCGTCACCTCATCCGGTGTCTCCAGCGGCGACAGATGCCCGATGCCATCGAGGATCACCAGCTCGGACTGCGGCGCCAGCGCCGCCATTTCCTCGGAAATCCGTGGCGGTGTCAGCGTGTCAAGGCTGCCACACAGGATCAGGGCCGGCACAGTCAGGCCGCGAAGCGTGTCCGACTGGTCGCGCCGCCCCAGAATGGCGCGTTGCTGCAGGACAAAATTCTCGCGCCCGACCTCCTCTGCCATGGCGATGATGCGCGCCACAAGCACCTCGTTCTCCAGTGCCGCCGGCGACAGGAAACTTTTCATCAGATGCCGTGTGACACCCCGAAACCTGTCGCTTTCTGCCATCTTGATGGTGGCCTCGCGCTGTTCACGCTTCTCTGGCGTGTCCTCGCGATAGGCGGTGTTGAGCAGGGCGACGCCGGCCATCCGGTCCGGGGCAAGACGCGCCATCTCAAGCGCGATATAGCCCCCCATCGACAGGCCGACAGGCACCAGCGGCCCCTCGGCAAGCGCCAGCGCGGCTTCGGCCATCGCGGTCACGCTGTCGCGGCCGGTGGTTGCGGCGATATATGGCGCGACCGGATAGGCAAGATCACGAAGCTGGGACGTGAACAGATCGGACGTCAACACCAGTCCGGGAATGAAAATGGGGGTTGGAATCTGGTCCATATGCGCGAAATCCGGGCAATGCAGCGTCAGGAGGCGAAGTTGGATTGACCTTTGGGCATTAAGTCTGTATCACCTCGATCTAGCATTGCCCAGCGTAAATCGCCGATCCACAGACCCGCCACGAAAGACGGACGTGAAAATCGAGAGGCAGAACCCCGTGCACAATGTCACTCACCTTTGCAAAGGACGTAACTGGTGAATTTTTCTGAACTTGGCCTGTGCGATGAGCTCAGCCAGGCGGTAGCCGATCTGGGCTACACCGCCCCCACTCCGATCCAGGAAAAATCGATCCCCTATGTATTGATGGGACGCGATATTCTGGGCTCGGCGCAGACAGGCACAGGCAAGACTGCCTCCTTTACCCTGCCGATGATCGAAATTCTGGCATCCGGCCGCGCCAAGGCGCGCCTGCCACGTTCACTGATCCTGGCACCCACCCGAGAGCTGGCCGCACAGGTGGCCGACTCCTTCGAGAAATTCAGCACCTATCACAAGCTGTCCATGGCGCTGCTGATCGGGGGCGTCAGTTTTGCTGACCAGAACGCCGCCCTCAGCAAGGGTGTGGATGTTCTGATTGCCACCCCCGGCCGCCTTCTCGACCATTTCGAGCGTGGCAAGGTGCTGCTGACCGATGTGAAGGTTCTTGTGATCGACGAGGCGGACCGCATGCTGGACATGGGCTTCATCCCCGATGTCGAGCGTATTGTCGGGCTTCTGCCACCGCTGCGCCAGACACTGTTCTTCTCGGCCACCCTGTCGGACGACATCAAGAAGCTGTCCGACAAATTCGTCTCCAACCCGAAGGTCATCGAGGTGGCGCCGCCGGCAAGCACCGCCGACACGGTTGCACAGCACCTGACCTGGACCACACCGAAGAGCAAGCGCGAAGCACTGCGCTCGCTGCTGCAAAGCGAAGATGTGAAGAACGCTGTGATTTTCTGCAATCGCAAGCGGGACATCAGCACCCTGGTCACCTCATTGAAACGCCACGACTTCAGCGCTGTTGCCCTCCATGGCGACATGACCCAGTCGGCCCGTCTTGAGGCATTACAGAGTTTCAAGAATGGTGAAGTGCCGCTGATGATCGCCTCTGACGTGGCGGCGCGCGGTCTTGATATTGCCGGCCTCAGCCATGTCTTCAATTTCGACGTCCCGTCGAACGCCGAGGATTATGTGCACCGCATCGGACGCACCGGCCGCGCCGGCAAGTCCGGGCGTGCCTTCACCATCGCAGCTGGCGACGATGACCGCAAATATGTCTCCGCCATCGAAAAGCTGATCGGCAAAGCCATCCCGCTGACCGATGGGGACACGGCACCGGCGAAGACCAGCGCTGCCAGGTCCGAAAAACCATCCGGCAAAGCCTCAAAGTCTGCCAGTGGCACAGCCTCAAAATCAGCCAGTGGCAGCGCCACAAAATCATCCAGCGACGAGACCGCAAAGAAGGCCGAAAATGGCCGTGGTCGCGGAAAGTCGCGCAAGTCATCCGAAGCGCATCCGGGTGAACTGGCACCGCCGCCAGACTGCAAGGGCAACACCCTGCACGACACCGGTCATGTGCCGGCGTTCCTGCTGCGCTAGCCTGTGCTTCTACCCTGTCGCAGGCGCTACAGCGCCTTGCCGACAACCTCTTTCAGGTCATTTGACTGGGCCCCGGCGCTGATCCGGTTCAGCGCGGAGCGCATCCGCTCCCGGCGCGCTGCGTCATAGGCCGCCATGCGGGTCATTGGCAGCGCCATACGGGCGGCAATCTGCGGATTGCGTGAATCAATCTCGACCAGCCGGTCGGCCATATAGTCGTAGCCCGACCCGTCTGCCGCATGGAATCGCGGCGTATTGCCCATCATGAACGCGCCAAGCACCGCGCGAAGCTTGTTCGGATTCTTCGGATCGAACTCAGGATGCCGCATCAACGTATCAAGCCGGTCGATGCTGCCGCCAACCGACGACATCGATTCCATCTGGAACCATTTCTCCATCACCAGGGCATTGCCCTTCCAGCGGTCGTGGAACGCCGCCAGCGCCCGGACCCTTGCGTCATCCTCGCAGTGGATCAGCGCCCTCAGCGCCCCCTGCGAGATCGTCATGTTCTGATCCATCACCATGGCCTCGGCAGCGGCCAGCGCCGCGCTGTCATCCGCCGCCACACCAAGCTCGACAAACTGCATCAACAGGGCCCGGCCACCGGCGCTGCCAGCCATATCCCCACGTGCATCCAGCGCTGCGGCGATGGTGGGCGCGAGCGCGGCACCAAGCGCCGCCATCAGCCCACGTCGGGCGGTAAACAACGCCACCGGATCAGCAGGCATACGTGCCGCCTCAAGCACCGCCAGTCCCGGAAGCCGCAGCGCCCCAGCCTTGAATTCGTCAAGCAGGCTGTCATCCTGAAGAAGAGTGTCGAACCCGCCAGCCAATGCCGCAACAGAGGCATCGTCGCCAGCTGCCAGTGACAGGATCGCATCGGTGGCCAGAATCTGTGCTGAATCCCAGCGGTTGAACAGGTCGCTGTCATGCGCCACCAGATGCAGCCTCTCCGCCGCATCCAGATCATCACTCAACCGCACCGGCGCGGAGAAGCCGCGAAGCACGCTTGGCGTGGCCTGTGCAGGCATTCCGGCGCCCTCCTCGGCATGAAAGCGGTACTTCGCCTCGGCACCCTCAAACAGCACAACATGCTCGTCACGCGCCTCGTTATCACCGTCCAGGCGAAGGCGCACCGGGGCACCGTCAGCTCCGACAAAGCCAAGCCTGACAGGAATGGCAAGCGGGTCACGCGGGGTGCCGGCTGCCGTCTCGGGAATCTCCTGACGAAGCGCCAGCGTCACACCGCTGTCATCTGCCGAGCGCTGCATCTCCAGCCGCGGGGTGCCGGCCTGGCTGTACCAGCCATGGAAGGCCGACATGTCACGGCCGTTGGCATCTGCCATCGCGGCGACAAAGTCATCACAGGTCACAGCAGTGCCGTCATGCCGCTCGAAATACAGGTCCATGCCGCGACGGAAGCCATCCCGCCCAAGATACCCCGCCATCATACGGATCACCTCGGCGCCCTTTTCATAGACGGTCGGGGTGTAGAAATTGTTGATTTCACTGTAGGATTCAGGACGGATCGGATGAGATGTCGGGCTGCTGTCCTCAGGGAACTGGGCGGCACGGAGAAGGCTGACATCACCGGCACGCTGGACGCCTTCATCATGCATGTCGGCCGAAAAGCACTGGTCGCGATAGACCGTCAGCCCTTCTTTCAGGGTCAGCTGGAACCAGTCACGGCAGGTCACCCTGTTGCCGGTCCAGTTGTGGAAATATTCATGCGCGACAATGGATTCGACGCGGTCCAGATCCTCGTCTGTGGCCGTTGACGGATCGGCCAGCACGAATTTGCTGTTGAAGATGTTGAGGCCCTTGTTCTCCATCGCGCCCATATTGAAATGGCTGACGGCAACGATCTGGAACAGGTCGAGATCATATTCCAGCCCATATGTGTCCTCATCCCACTTCATCGACTTCTTCAGCGAGTCCATGGCGTGACCTGTCAGCTCCAGATTGCCCTTCTCGACATAGATATGAAGATCGACGGCGCGGCCTGACGCGGTGGTGAACCTGTCAGCCGCAAGGTCAAGGTCACCGACAACACAGGCAAACAGGTAGCTTGGCTTGGGGTGCGGGTCATGCCACAGCGCAAAATGCCGGTCCCCGTCAAGTTCGCCGGTCTCGACAAGATTGCCGTTCGAGAGCAGCTGCGGGAACCGGCGGTCTGCCTCGATCCGCACGGTGAAGACAGTCATCACATCCGGCCGGTCAGGGAAGAAACCGATCCTGCGGAAGCCCTCAGGCTCGCATTGCGTGCAATACATGCCGCCGGACAGATACAGTCCCTCGAGCGCGGTGTTGGTCTCGGGGTGGCATTCCGCGCGGATGCTGACAACACAGCGCTCCGGCAGCCCTTCAAAACTCAGACCCTCGGCGCTGACCGGCCAGTCAGCTTCGTCAAGGATGCGGCCATCAAGGCTGATTTCATGAAGCGTCAGGTCGCGTCCGTTCAGAACGAACGGTGCCTCACCGGTGCGCACAAGCGCCAGCGTCGTGGTGACATAGGTCCGATCATCGAAGATCCGGATATCGAGTTCCGCCGTTGCAACACGGGCGGAAGGCGGCTGGTAGTCCGAGCGATGTTTCAGCATCTGTCAGGCACTCCTGCCCGGCAGACGCGGGCGGTCGGGATCAGCGGTTGTCGCGTGAGGTGGTATAGGCTTCTTCGCAATGTTTCAGGCAATAGGGCTTGCCCGGAACAATGGTGTCACCACAGAAGGAGAAGCCGTTCAGCTTTGGATCGCCAGACGGCCAGCAGCACTTGCTCCGCGACCATTGCAGCTTGCGAAGCTCGAGGCGGAGCGGCAGGTTCACCGGTTCGACAGGTGCCTTCGGCTTGGCGGGTTTCTTGGTTTCACTCGTAGACTTGGAAATTGGCGACGGGCGCTTGGGAAGACCCATACGGTGCGCCTTGCCGGCAATGGCGTTACGCGATACGCCGAGGGCGTCACCTATCTGCGAGATCGACAGCCCCTGATCCCAGAGCTTGCGCAGTTCGGCAAGTCGCTCTTCGGTCCAGGCATTGGCGGTATCGGTCATTGCATCCTCACTTCCCTGCGCCTCATATGTCGGTGAAGTCTGCGGCGCGGTGCAACAGATATACTCACGCGGCCGCGCAAACTCAATTGCCAAATGGCCGCGATACCGGCACTACAGCGCGCCGATGAAGCCACCGATCAGGTCGATCTGACAATCCAGCATATGTCGGCCATAATGCGTCACCAGGCCTCGGGCCTCGGCGGCGGCCAGCCATTCGGTGCGCGCGGGCACCATAATGATCTCGGCAATCACCGTGTCGGCCCCTGCGGCATCCAGCGCGATGGGAAGGGCATCCCCCTGATGAAGACCGAGGCTGGTGGTGTTGACGATCAAATCGACACCGCTGCCATCATGGCCGGTGGCAACCTCAGCCTGGTGATGTCCCCCGACCTCGGCAAGTGCGGCAACAATGGCAGCAGCCTTGTCAGGTGTCCTGTTCAGAATGCGAAGACGGCCAACCCCGGCGGTGCACAGCGCCAGCGCGATCGCCCGTGCCGCGCCGCCTGCCCCCAGCATCAGAATATCCATGCCGGCAGGGTCATGGCCCTGCTGGCGCAGGCCGGCGACGAACCCGGCACCATCAAAATTATCGCCATGCATACTGCCGTCAGGCTCAAACCGTATGGCGTTGACCGCACCGGTCAGCTTCGCCTCCGGGCCAAGGCTGTCGCACAGTTCGGCGATTGCCATCTTGTGCGGGATGGTGACAGCCATACCCTGGAAATTGGCCATACCGCGCAGCGCGGTCACCATATCCTCCAGCGCTGCCGGCGGCACATCCATCGGCACCATCACCCGGTCCAGACCATGTTCGGCGAACAGGCGGTTGAACACCATCGGCGCCCTTACATGGTCAGCCGGATGCGCAATCGTCGCAAAAACCTGACTGGTACCTGTCACCCAGGGCATGTCCCCGCGATCATCAGTCATCATTCGCATCTTTCATTCCAGAGACAGCCCGCAGGCAGCCAGATGGCGAAACCTCGCCGGCGAAATGCGGCGCAGTGGCCACAAAAGTTCGTGAAATGGTCACGGCCCTGTCACCATTGTGCCGTTTTCCGAGGCCAGAAAGACCCTCGGCACCGGTACACAGGACCGGACCACCCACCGCAGGTCAGTGTACCGGTGTCACGACAGGTTTCAACCTTCACCACAGCCACCAACCGGGCCAAAGCCACTAACCGAAAGGAACACATAAAATGAAAACACTCAGCAAGACCATGGTGATCGCCAGCGGGCTGGCACTGTCCGGCCTGATTGTCGCCAGCCTCGCGGTCGCCGGAAATAGCGGGGGCCATCACAAGAAGCACCGCATGTTCAACGCTGCCACCATCGACAGCAATGGCGATGGTGCCTTGAGCAAGGACGAGGTTCTTGCCCATAACAGGATCCACTTTGACAGGATCGACCGTGATCGCGACGGCGTGATCAGCACCGATGAATTCAGCGCCAGACTGGTTACGATGTTCACCCGCATGGATGCCAATTCGGACGGGCTTCTGCAGGGTGAAGAACTGCCGCGCCGTATGGGCAAGCCTGGCCATGGACACAGACATGGTTACGGCCAAGGCCACAACAAGTCCCCGCACAGCGGGACCGGTACCGGCACCTCCCGAGGCACCTCCTGACGGTTTGGTTCGATGTATGACAGAGGCCCGGGCGGCTCAGGGCCGCCCGCATGGCCCTAGACGTCTTCGGGCGCGCCGTCTCCGGAGAAGGACAGCGACGCCGAATTGATGCAATAGCGCAGTCCCGTTGGCTGTGGTCCATCTGGAAAGACATGGCCAAGATGCGAATCGCAGCGGTTGCAATGCACCTCGGTGCGGCGCATGAACATGCTGTTGTCCTCGGTCTCGCCAACCGCGTCATTGCCAAGCGTGTCGTAGAAGCTTGGCCAGCCGCTTCCTGAATTGAACTTTGTCCCTGACGAGAACAGCTCCTCACCGCAGCATACGCAGTGATAGACACCATCCTCGTAATGCTTGTCCAGCGCACCGGTGAAAGCGCGTTCGGTGCCATGCTCGCGCGTCACGTGATATTGCTCGGCTGTCAGCTGGGCGCGCCATTCCGCTTCCGTCTTGATCACCTTTCCGCTCATTCTGCTGCCTCCTTCTGGCCGTTCAACGCCTCCCAGATGGCCTGCGGTGTTGCCGGCATGTCGATGTGAGCCACGCCAAGAGCATCGGTCAGGGCCGAGATCACCGCCTGTGGTGCGCCGATGGCGCCGGCCTCGCCGGACCCCTTCACACCCAGAAGGTTGTTCTCGCAGGGAATGTTGCGGAAATGGATGTCGAACGCCGGCAGATCGGACGCGCGGGGCAGCGCGTAATCCATCAGCGACCCGGCAACCAGCTGCCCCTGCGCATCAAAGGCCGCATATTCATGGATGGCCTGGCCGATACCCTGGGCGATACCGCCATGGATCTGACCCGCCAGTGTCAACGGGTTGATCACAGATCCGAAATCATCAACCACCGTATAGCGAAGCAGATCGACCTTGCAGGTGCCGGGATCGACCTCAAGCTCAACCACATGGCATCCGTAGGGATAGGTCGCGCCATCGGTCGTGTACTGATGCTTTATGTCGAAAGGGTGCCCCCCGTCATCCGGCACCAGACGCAGGGCGAGATCCTCGATGGTGATGGACCGGTTGGTGCCGGGGGCCGAGAACAGCCCGTCGGCAAAGATGACCTCGTCAGCCTCGCAATCCAGAGCCTCAGCAGCATACGGCATGCCAGTCGCAATCGTCTTCGCGGCAACCTCGGCAACCGCCGAGCCCAGAATCGTCGTCATCCGCGCGCCACCTGTGGTGCCGGGCGGCGTCATGGCACTGTCACCCTGCAGGATCTCGATCTTGTCGGCATCATACCCAAGCCTGTCAGACAGGATCTGCGTGAGCGTGGTGCGGTGCCCCTGTCCGTTATCCTGCTGTGCGGCCAATACCAGGATCGTGCCATCCTCACGGAATCTGACATCGACACCGCCATCGGTACCACCGCCACATTGCTCCAGATACATACCAAAACCGAAGCCGCGAAGCTTGCCCCGCGCCGCTGAATCCGCCTTGCGGGCAGCAAAGCCGTCATGGTCGGCGCGCGACAGCGCCTCCTCCATCAGCTCTGGCATCTCGCCACTGTCCACGGTGCCGCCACAGACCATGGCAAACGGTATCTGGTCAGCCCGGATCAGATTGCGGCGACGCACCTCGACCCGGTCGATCCCGACATGGTCCGCGATGTGGTCCATCAGCCGTTCCATCACATAATTCGCCTCGGGGCGTCCAGCACCACGATAGGCATCTACCGCCGGGGTGTTCGTCATGATCCCCAGAACGCGGAGACTTGCCACCGGAATGGCATAGTTCGTTGTGAGCGTGCGCGATCCCGACAGCGTCGGGATATAGGTGCTGTAGTTTGACAGCCATGATCCCATATTCGCGTGCACGGTCACGGCCAGCGCGTGAACCTTGCCATCGGCATCAATCACGGCGCGCGCCTTGGTGCGGTTGTCACGGCCATGCAGATCAGACACGAAACTGTCGGACCGTGCCTGCTTCCAGCGCAGCCTGCGGCCAAGCCGCCGCGCAGCCCAGGCGATGACCAGCTGTTCAGGATGGAGGAAGATCTTGAAGCCGAACGCACCGCCGACATCGCCGGTGCGGATGCGGAGCGCGGCGCGGTCCATGCCAAGGGCATCAGCCATCTGTTCGGCAAGCCCGACCGGCCCCTGCGTGCCACACCATATATCCAACGTCCCGGGCGCCTCTCCCGGCTCGGCAATCATCGGGCGGGTTTCCATCGAATTGATGATCACCCGGTTGTTGATCACATCGATGTCGAACAATTCCATGCCGGCTGCCGCGGCCCCCTCGATGACCGCATCGGTGGCGGCATGATTGCCTTCCACCCAGTTGAAGGCGATGTTGTCCGGATATTCCGCATACAGCTGCGGTGCCCCGGGCGCGATGGCGTCATAGACATCAGTCACAGCTGGCAAGCTGTCATAGCGGGCATCGATCAGTTCGACGGCGTCCTGTGCGATGGTGTCATTATCCGCCACCACAACAGCGACAACATCTCCGACGGTGCGGTTCACATCGCGCACCATCGCCGGATGGGTAACCTTTGTCATGGTCTGGCCGTCTTCGTTCTTCAGCCAATGCATACACTGGATTTCCCCGACACCGTCAGCGTCGAGATCGGCCTGTGTGGCAACAAGATGAACCCCGTCAAGCGCGGCCGCCGCCGATACATCCACAGACAAAAGCCGCGCATGCGCCATCGGCGCCCGCAGAAAGGCAACGACAAGACCGGTTCCGGGATCGATATCATCCGTATACCGTCCCTGACCGGTGATCAGACGTGCATCCTCAAGGCGCGGGATGGCCTGGCCAACACCAAACTTCATGTTATCTCTCCTGCGATTGCAGTCTCACCCGTCGCTGAACTGCATGATGGCACTCCAGACCCGCGTACCCGTCGTGATCCAGCATAGCAATCCGAACACCCATGCCAATGGCACAAAGACCTGCGGGAACAGGACCACTATGACTAGGAAAATGATGGTCTCCCCGCCCTCGGTCAAGCCGCCGAGATAGAAGAAGCCCTTTTTTCCACGCGCCTCTGTCGAAATGCCGCGCTTCTGCGCGATGATGGCATAGGCCAGAAAACTTGAACCGGTGCCGACAAAACTGAAGATCAGAAAAGCGGCGGCAAGCGCGTGGCCCGGGTCGGCGAGCGCAAGGCCGAAGGGCACCGCGCTGTAGAAAATGAAATCCAGCGTGATATCAAGGTAGGCCCCGAGGTCGGTCGACCCGCTGGCCCGCGCCACCGCGCCGTCAAGGCCATCACACAGCCGGTTCGCGAGGATCAGCAGCGCGGCAGTCACCGGCGCGCCGAGGGCCGCCGCCATCGCCGCCGCGATTCCCAGGCCAAAGCCGAACCAGGAGACAGCATTTGGCGACACCCCGATGCGCGCCAGACCACGGCCGACCGGGTCAAGACACCGGTCTATCCATGGCCGGAGGGCGGCGTCAAACATGGTGATTAGCTACGCCGTCTGGCAAGCATCGTTTCGCCGGCAAGAACGGTCTGCCCGGGCGCGACCATGATCGCCGCGTCGGCTGGCAGAAACAGGTCGGTCATGCCGCCGATCCGCGCCATGCCAAGCGGCGCGCCAGCCGCCAGATATTTCCCCGGACCGAAGCGACAGACAAGGTGGCGCGCGGTGTTGCTGCCAATCTGTACCAGCAGGACACGGGTACCATCCTCGGCCTCGATGGTGATTTCGCGCCGTTCATTGTCGCGGCGGGCCAGAGCCATATCCTCGCTCGACCGGAACAGCCCCGGAATGAGGAAATTATCGACAATCCGTCCACCAAGCGGGCTTCGCTGCAACTGGGCATCGGCAAGGCCTGTGCGGATGGTGATGCGATGACCTGCCTCAATTCCGGTGCCGGCTGGCCCCTCAACAGCGCCGCTGACCACTGCCAGCACCTTGCCGTCGGCGGGTGCCAGGATGGCAGTGTCGTCATCCGGAATCTGCCGTGCAGGAAGGCGCAGGATATAGCGGAGCCAGACCATCAGACCAAGCGCGAAACTGCCAAGCGGCAGGGCGATGAAGGTCAGGATGATGGTGATCATGCCGGCAAGTGCCAGGACTGGCCAGCCCTCGGCGGCGATCCAGCCTTCCGGCGGGTCGTTGCGACTATGCTGTGAATGCTGGTCTGTCATTATCCTGCCTGCCACACACCTATTTCGGAATGGCAAAGATCTGGTTCGGGAAAATCAGGTCGGGATCGTTGATCGCCGCTGCATTGCGACGGACTATATCGACATATTTGATGCCCTCGCCGTAAGAGCGATAGGCAATCCGCCATAGCGCGTCACCCTGCTGCACGATCACCAGACGGCTGCCGTCCAGCCCCTGCGACAGGTCCCGCGTCGCCACCGGCAGCTCGTAGGTGGCAACAGTCCTGCCATCGCTGTCAGCCAGCGCGAACCGCATCACCCGCTGCGCCCGGCTGGCATCCACGCGGCCGACCACCTGCCAGCGACCATCCGCCCCGACATCGGCAACACCAAAGGCCTTGTCCCCTGCCTCGACACGAACCGAAACACCGCCACGCGATGCCCCGGATACAGTCAGCCTGCCATCGTCCTGCCAGGACAGTGAGCGCGGCGCGATCGCCGGCCCGGCCACCGGCATCTCCGGATCATCGACTGTCACCGCTTCGGTTGTGTCACCGGAGGCATCGGCCACAACAACCTGCTGCGCGGTATCCGGCGCGTCATCCGGTGATTGCAGAAGTTCGGGAATTGCGGTTTCGGTCTGCGGCAGCAGCGCAACAAGGGGCCGTTGGTCATCGCTCTCGCCAACCTTGATGGCGAGTGTCTGAGCGGCGATCTCGGTTTCACCATCCGCAGTCTTTGCGCCGACGGATACCAGATGCTCACCGGTGCCGAGCGCCTTGTCCGGAACAATGACCCACTCACCGGAGGCATCGGCAGTGGTTGTCCCGAGAATGATTTCACCTTCAAAAACTGTCACCTCGGCAAAAGGCGGAGCCTTGCCAGCAAACACAGCATTCCCGTCCGGCTTTACCTGCGCCAGATCGATAATCACGAGGGATGTCGACCCGGGCACAGCGGCGTCGGACGTGCCCGCCGCCTCACCGGCATCGGATCCGGCAGAAGCGTCATTGGCCGTGCTGGCCGCGCCGCCGGCTGTCGCCGGGCCTGCCCCTTCCGGGGCGGCTGTCTCGGCCACCACAACCGCCGGCTGTCCCGTTTCAGCCTGCGGCGCAACGGTCTGTTGCTCGCCATCGTCCAGAAGCACGACCGCAAGCGCAACCACCGCAATCGCGGCACCCGCACCAACAAGGATATAGGTCAACAACCTCACGAAAACATACCTTTTCACTGGCGAATTCACTGGCGAAAAACTGCTACCAGCGTAATGCTATAAAGAAATCGATACAATCATGGGATAGACGTTAAACATGAAAAAAATCTGCGTTTTTGCCGGTGCCGCCCCCGGCGTTGACCCTGTTTACAGCGAAGCAGCCTACGAACTGGGTCGGGTGGTCGCCGGCCTCGGGATGGGGCTGGTCTATGGTGGCGGACGCAGCGGATTGATGGGACAGGTGGCCGATGGGGCGATCGATGCCGGCGGCCATGTGACCGGGATCATCCCGAAATTTCTCGACAGGGTGGAAATCGGACATGAAGGCGTAACCAAGCTTCATGTGATCGATACCATGCATCAGCGTAAAGAGATGATGTATAGCGAAAGCGATGCCTTCATGGTGTTGCCTGGCGGGCTTGGCACCCTTGACGAGACCATGGAGATCACCACCTGGCGCCAGCTTGATCTTCACAAGAAACCGGTCATCATCCTGAACATCAACGGGTATTGGGACCATCTGCTTGCCATGCTGCAAAAGGTCATCTCGGAAGGCTTCATGCATCATGATCATCTTGATCATTTCGAGACGGTCGCGAAGGTATCGGAAGTGGTCCCGCATCTGAAATCACTTGGTCATGACACCCCCATGACAAAGCCATGACAGCCCCGTGGCGAAGCCGTGACAAGGCTGTGAAGGGCCACTGATCACACCTGCATCGCGGCGCATTTGCCTTGCGAAACCATGCCATGAACAGTACAAGACCCTGACGCCGCGCAGGGGGAGCGCCGGTGCCTATCCGTACGCCCTCCCGCAGCATGACAGCCCTCCGCTCTGGCCAGGTGCCGGCGATGGGCTCACCGGCGTTTTTTGTGTGCCGGACCTTGTGTTCCGGTCGGGCGCTGCGGCACCCGCACTATGCCATGACGGAAGGATTGATGGATGTCCCGGATTAAAGTGAAGACCCCCGTTGTCGAGATCGACGGCGACGAGATGACCCGCATCATCTGGCAGAAGATCAAGGACAAGCTGATCTTCCCCTATCTCGATATCGACCTGAAATATTACGACCTCGGAATCGAAAAACGCGACGAGACCAACGACCAGATCACCGTCGACAGCGCCAACGCCATCAAGGAATATGGTGTCGGTGTCAAATGCGCGACGATCACGCCGGACGAAGACCGGGTCGAGGAATTCGGTCTGAAGGAAATGTACCGTTCGCCGAATGGCACCATCCGCAACATCCTTGGCGGCACCGTGTTCCGGCAGCCGATCATCTGTGAAAACGTGCCGCGTCTGGTGCCTGGCTGGACCCGCCCGATCGTCATCGGCCGTCATGCCTTTGGTGACCAGTATCGCGCCACCGACTTTGTCGTCGAAGGCGCCGGCAAGCTGACCATGACTTTCACCCCGGCAGACGGCAGCGCGCCTGTCACCCGCGAGGTTTTTGACTTCCCGGACGGCGGCGTGGCGATGTCGATGTACAATCTTGACGAGTCGATCCGCGGCTTTGCACGGGCCTGCATGAATTACGGGCTTGATCTTGGCTGGCCGGTCTATCTGTCGACCAAGAACACCATCATGAAAGCCTATGACGGCCGCTTCAAGGATCTGTTCGAGGAGGTCTTCGAGACTGAATTCGAGGACAAGTTCCGCGACGCCGGCATCACCTACGAGCACCGCCTGATCGACGATATGGTCGCCTGCGCGCTGAAGTGGAACGGCGGCTTCGTCTGGGCCTGTAAGAACTATGACGGCGATGTGCAGTCCGACACCGTGGCCCAGGGCTTTGGCTCGCTTGGCCTGATGACATCGGTTCTGATGACCCCCGACGGCAAGACTGTCGAAGCAGAGGCCGCGCATGGCACGGTCACCAGACATTACCGCCAGCATCAGCAGGGCAAGGACACATCGACCAACCCGATTGCGTCAATCTTCGCCTGGACCCGTGGCCTCGGCTACCGCGCCAAATTCGACGATACACCGGATGTTGCAGCCTTTGCCGCAACGCTGGAGCGTGTCTGCATCGAGACGGTTGAAGGTGGCCAGATGACCAAGGATCTGGCGCTGCTGATCGGCAAGGACCAGCCGTTCCTGACCACGGACGCGTTCCTCGACGCGCTGGACGACAATCTGAAGACAGCGATGAACGTCTGATCAGGCGGTCTGAAAAACCTGCAGGTGTCGGCGGCGGTTAAAGCGCGGCCGACACCGCTTCGATAGCCGCCGCTGCAGCTGCGGCATTCGGGCCACCAGCCTGCGCCATGTCAGGCCGGCCACCGCCGCCGCCACCGCCAAGCGCGGCAGAGCCAAGCTTCACAAGATCCACCGCATTGCGGCTGTCCGCCAGATCCGGCGTGACGGCGACGACAATCGACGCCTTGCCATTGTCCGTGGCGACCAGACAGATCACCGCATTCGACATGTTCGCCTTGATCTCGTCAGCCATCGATTTCAGTTCACGTGCCGGCGTATCCTCAAGAACCCGCCCGACAAAATTCACCCCGTTGATCTCGCTTGGCGCGTCACCACCGGTGCCTCCGGCGGCAAGCTTGCGCCGCAGGGTGGACACATCACGTTCAGCCTTGCGGTTGTCCTCGACAAGACGGGCAACCCGCTCGGCAAGCTGCTCAGGCGAGACCTTCAGCAGATCGGCAGCCTCGTTCAGCGCACGCTCGCGCCCGTCAATCCATTCAAGAGCGCCAGCTTCGGTCACCGCCTCGATCCGGCGGACACCACCAGCAACGGCGGATTCAGATACAATGCGAAGAAGGCTGATATCACCGGTGCGCCCGACATGGGTGCCGCCACACAGTTCCACAGACCAGGCACCACGCCCCGCCTCCTCGGCATCGCCGCCCATCTGCACGACGCGCACCTCATCGCCATATTTCTCGCCGAACAGCGCCAGTGCGCCAAGATCGATGGCGGCATCAGGTGTCATGATCCGGGTCGAGACATCGCTGTTCATGCGGATGCGTTCATTGACGATGGCCTGCACCCGGACAAGCTCGTCAGCGGTGACCCCGCGCGGATGCGAAAAGTCGAAACGAAGCCTGTCAGGCGCGACAAGCGAGCCCTTCTGCGCCACATGGTCGCCAAGAACATGGCGGAGCGCCTCATGCAGAAGATGTGTCGCCGAATGGTTGGCCCGCAGCCGGCGGCGGCGGTCATGGTCAATCTCCATGCGAAGGCTGGTGCCGACGCTGATTTCACCCTCGGTGACATCGGCGCGATGCACGAACATGCCGGCCGGTGTCTTGAAGGTGTCAGTGACGGTCGCGCTGCCACCATCCCAGCTGATCACGCCGCTGTCGCCCTGCTGGCCGCCCGACTCGGCGTAGAATGGCGTCTGGTTGGCAATCACGGCGACGCTGCCGCTGGCGCTGTCTGTCTCGGCGCCCTCGACGACAAGCGCGGTCACCTGCCCTTCGGCACTTTCCGAGGTGTATCCGAGGAACTCAGTGGCACCAAGCCGCTCGCCAAGGTCAAGCCAGATGGTCTCGGTGGCAGCGTCTCCAGAACCGCTCCAGGCCCGGCGCGCAGCGGCCTTCTGCTCGGCCATGGCGGCGTCGAAACCGTCAGTGTCCACCTGCCAGCCATAGCCCCGCATGAAATCCTGCGTCAGGTCGAGCGGAAACCCGAAGGTGTCATAGAGCTTGAAGGCTGTCGCCCCGGCAAGGGTCCCACCGGACTCCTTGCCCTCGATCTCCTCGTTCAGAAGACGAAGGCCACGGCCAAGCGTTTCCTTGAAGCGGGTTTCCTCAAGCTTCAGCGTTTCCGAAATCAGCGACTGCGCCCGGCCAAGCTCGGGATATTGCGCGCCCATCTCGGCGACAAGCGCCGGCACCAGCCGAAACATCACCGGATCCTGACAGCCAAGCTGGTGAAGATGGCGCATCGCGCGGCGCATGATACGGCGGAGCACATAGCCGCGCCCCTCGTTCGACGGCAGCACCCCGTCAGCGATCAGGAAAGAGGTCGCCCGAAGGTGGTCGGCGACAACACGGTGCGATACATTCTTCTCGCCATCGGGATCGGTGTTCGAGGCATCGGCCGACGCCTCGATCAGGGCGCGCATCATGTCGATGTCATAATTGTCGTGCTTGCCCTGCATGACAGCGGCAATGCGCTCAAGCCCCATGCCGGTATCGATGGAGGGGCTGGGGAGGCTCACCCGCTCGTCAGGCAGCTGTTCGAACTGCATGAAAACGAGGTTCCAGATCTCGATGAAGCGGTCGCCATCCTCGTCAGGAGAGCCGGGCGGACCACCGGGGATGTGATCACCATGATCATAGAAAATCTCAGAACAGGGGCCACAGGGGCCGGTATCGCCCATTGCCCAGAAATTGTCTGACGTGGCGATGCGGATGATCCGGTCATCCGTCAGCCCGCCGATCTTCTTCCAGTATTCCGCCGCCTCGTCATCCTCATGATAGACCGTGACAAGAAGCTTGTCCCTGGCAAGGCCGAATTCCTTTGTCACCAGATTCCAGGCCAGCTCGATGGCGTGTTCCTTGAAATAGTCGCCAAAGGAGAAGTTGCCGAGCATCTCGAAGAAGGTGTGGTGGCGGGCGGTATAGCCGACATTCTCGAGGTCGTTGTGCTTGCCACCGGCACGCACGCATTTCTGCGATGTCACGGCGCGGTTGTAGCCACGTGTCTCAAGCCCGGTGAACAGATTCTTGAACTGCACCATACCGGCGTTGGTGAACATCAGGGTCGGGTCGTTCTGTGGCACCAGCGGGCTGGACCCGACGACCTCGTGACCATGCTCTCCGAAATAATCGAGAAATGCTGTTCTGATGTCGTTGACGCTGCTCATCACTCTTTATCCTATGATCCTGATGATCTGGTGGGCGGTTTGACGGGTATGCGCACAGGCTGACCGAGGCCCCGCCGCGCGTCACGTTTTACGCGGCGCACCGATCGGATGTCCAGCCTATCATGTCGGAATTCGGGCCAGCTTGACAGCCGCGCCCGGGCTGCCGTGATCATTCAGACAGGAAAAAGGCCCCGTCAATGGTCCTGACGAGGCCTTCCTGAAACCATGATTGCACGCCTGCGCGGTGCCGGGACCAGCGATTGCCGGCCCCTGATCACCCTACGATGATCACCCTACGATGATCACCCCTGATCCGGGGCCATCGGCTCATCCGGTGAGTCCGGAACAGCAGCCTCTGGCGACTCGGCGATCGACTGGTCAAGCATCTGGTCGCCAACCAGACCGGCATTCTGCCGGATGGCTGCCTCGATCTCGTCAGCAAGCGCCTTGTTCTCACGCAGGAAATTCTTCGCGTTCTCACGTCCCTGCCCGATACGCTGGCCATTATAGGAAATCCAGGCTCCCGATTTCTCGACAATGCCGGCAGCCACACCAAGATCGAGAAGCTCACCCATCTTCGAGATGCCCTCGCCATACATGATGTCGAACTCGACGGTGCGGAACGGTGCCGCCACCTTGTTCTTCACCACTTTCACGCGGGTCTGGTTGCCAATCACCTCGTCACGGTCCTTGATCGCGCCGATGCGCCGGATATCGAGTCTGACCGAAGCGTAGAACTTCAGCGCGTTACCACCTGTGGTGGTTTCCGGGTTGCCGAACATCACACCGATCTTCAGCCGGATCTGGTTGATGAAGATAACCAGACAGTTGCTGCGCGCAATCGACGAGGTCAGCTTGCGGAGCGCCTGGCTCATCAGACGTGCCTGCAGGCCGACATGGGTATCACCCATCTCACCCTCCAGTTCGGCCCGTGGCACCAGCGCCGCGACGGAGTCGATGACAAGAACATCGATGGCACCGGACCGCACAAGCGTGTCGGCAATCTCAAGCGCCTGTTCACCGGCGTCCGGCTGCGAGATCAGCAGCTCGTCAATATCAACGCCAAGCTTGCGGGCATAGGCAGGGTCGAGCGCGTGTTCAGCATCGACGAAGGCACAGTTGCCACCGTCCTTTTGCGCCTCGGCAACAGCGTGCAGCGCCAGCGTTGTCTTGCCCGAGGATTCAGGGCCGTAGATCTCGATGATCCGGCCTTTCGGAAACCCGCCGATACCAAGGCCAATGTCCAGACCGAGCGAGCCGGTCGAGATGGCCTGAATATCCACGACCGATTCGCGCTGCCCGAGCTTCATCACCGAGCCCTTGCCGAACGCCTTCTCGATCTGGCCGATGGCCGCCTCAAGCGCTTTTGACTTGTCTTCATTCTTCATTTGCAGGTCCACCACGACTCCAGCCATTTCAGTCCTCCTTCTTGCACAGCCTCCGGACCCTGTCCATTTTGAATTCCGGGTCGTTTGGAGTTTCTGGCCCAGTTGCAATTTCCAAATGCACATTCCGGGTGGAACTTCCTGACGAAGATCCGGGGCTGCCAGCGCCGTCATCAGACGGCAGGGTTATGTGTACTGTCGCGATGATGTACCTGTTTTGTTCTTTTTTCAAGTCAATTTTCCTGTTTTGTTCACATTTTGCCGCGAAAGCATGTGAACAAAGCAAAAACGGCCTGCCAGAAACCGGCAGGCCGTCACTCATGCTGTGATCCTGATGTGAGGCAGATCAGTCGTCGCGGTGGATCCGCTCCATGCGCTCATGCTGTTCTTGCGCATGAAGGCTGAGCGACGCGATCGGACGCGCCTCAAGCCGGCGAAGATTGATCGGCTCATCGGTTTCCACACAATATCCGTAGCTGCCGTCATCAATCCGCCGAAGCGCGGCCTCGATCTTCTGCAGCAGCTTCCTCTCGCGGTCGCGGGTGCGAAGGTCGATGGCGGCGTTGCTTTCGATCTGCGCACGGTCCATCTGGTCCGGCCGGTGCAGGTTTTCCTGCGACAGGTCGGTGATGGTCTCGCTTGCCTCGTTCAGCAGCTCGGCACGCCAGGTCTCGAGCTTCTGCCGAAAATAGGCAAGCTGCATCGGATTCATGAACTCCTCGTCCTCACTAGGACGATACCCTGCTGGCAACAGGATCGGTTCAGACGTGTTTTTGGTCGTGGCTGTGTCGGCCTTGACCGCGGATTTCGTTGTTTTGGTGGCACCAGAAACAGGTTTTTTTGTCTTTTCGGCCATGTGAGGTCCCATTTCTAAGACGGAATCAAGGCCGGGATTTCACCATGAAAGAACGCTTGACTCTACAACCAGAATTCGAGACTCAGCGCGACTTTCAGAAGTTTTTCCCGACATGTTGGCAAGGAGTTACACAAAAACGGAAAGGGCTTCAAGCGCTCTTTTATCATGCATTTTCTTAAAAAAAGGCTTTTAACGGTTGATTATTGTTACTAAAAAGTAAATCACGCATATGTGAATTGAGGGTTTGTACACGGTGGATTACCGTTCACTTAATGTCTAATTCGGGGTTTGGCAGCTCCAGGTGATCATCAGAGATCCTCCCGCCAGGCCATTTCCGGGCAGGCAGACAAGAGTACGAACGCAAGAAGTGGGAACATAGGCCATGCATATTTTGATTGTAGAAGATGATCCGGTTGTAGCAGACGTTCTGGGCATGACTCTCGAGGAAGCGGGGCATTTCCAGTCGACAGCGCACAACATCGAGACGGCTCTTGCCGAGCTGAAACTCAATGCCATTGATGCCGTGCTGCTCGATCTCAACCTTCCCGATGGCGACGGAACGCGCCTTGCCAGGCTGATTCGCAAGAATCACATGCCCGTCCCGATCCTTGTGGTGTCCGGCAATTCCGGCACTGACGACAAGATCGCGGCACTTGGCGCCGGCGCCGATGGCTATCTGACCAAGCCGTTCGACAGGTTTGAACTGCTGGCCAACCTTGACGCCATTATCCGGCGCACGCACGGCCACAGCTCGGCGACCGTTTCGGTCGGCAATCTCGAGGTCGACCTGAACCGCCATCTGGCACTTGTCGATGGCGAACAGCTGTCGCTGACAGGCAAGGAATTCCGGATTGTTGAATTCCTGGCGCTTCGCAAGGGGTCTGTCCTCAGCAAGACCGCGCTCCTCAGCCATCTGTATGGTGGCATGGACGAGCCGGAGCCGAAGATCATCGATGTCTTTGTCTGCAAGCTGCGGCGCAAGCTGGAAATCGCCGGCGCCCGCGGTGTCAGCATCGACACGGTCTGGGGACAGGGCTACATCCTTCGCGAAACCGAGGCTGTGGGCCAGTCGCCAAGTGCGCTGCCGAGCTCGATCGAGGATATCGACATCGAGGAGCCGATCGCCAAGCCGGTTGCCAAGCGGCGCACACGCTCTGCTCCGCAGCAAATGTCGGCACGCTAGGCCAGCCCTCGCAACCGATACTGAAACACCGCGAAACAGGGGGCGTCACAGCCCCCTTTTTTGCGCCCGCAACCCTGCGCAGCAGCAAGACGGTGCCTGACAGATGCTCTATTTCACCCTTGGCGACTTTGTGACACACCCGGCGCGTCCGGACTGGGGTGTTGGCCAGGTCCAGTCGATCGTCGGCACCAATGTGACAGTGAATTTTCCCAATGCTGGCAAGCAGATGATCAACTGTGCCATAGTTGAACTGGTCAAGACTGATCTTCCCGACGACAGGACGCGGAAATAACATCCTGTTTGCGTCACGCAATGACGTATCTGGTGATGCCCAGAGACGGTCTTGACCGGATAGTGTGCAGCTATGTGGTCGAGACACGCTTCAGGCGCGGAACCACAGGTCTGACAGAGGGGAGCGTCAGGTGGACGAAGCATCGATTCCCGCCGAACGGCAACAGGGCCAGAAATCCAGTCGTGGCAAAGGCAACTACAAGCCCAAGGGGCGCGTTGCCGATCCGCAGGCTCGTGCCGAGATAACCAGGATCCTTGGTGACGAGCCGCCGCGCCGTGACCTTCTGATCGAGGCCCTTCATCAGATACAGGACCATTACCGTCATCTCTCGGCGCGCCATCTGGCAGCGCTGGCCGACTTCATGCGCCTTCCCATGGCAGAAGTCTGGGAGGTTGCGAGTTTCTACGATCATTTCGACCTTGTGCGCGAGGGTGAGGACGCCCCTGCCCCCTGTACTGTGCGGGTCTGCAACTCGCTGTCCTGCATGATGGCAGGCGGCGAAACCCTTCTTGCCGAGCTTCAGGCGTTCGCTTCGGACAAGGTGCGGTTTGTCGGCGCGCCCTGTATCGGCGCGTGTGACAAGGCACCGGCTGCGGCTGTTGGCCACCAGCTTGTCGCGCATGCGGATCGCGACACCCTGTCTGCGGTTACTGAAGACGGGCATGTGGATGTACCGGCAACCGCCCGTCTGTTCGACGAATATTGTGCAGATGGCGGCTATGCCACACTGCGCCGGCTGCTGTCCGGCGCATTGAGTGCCGAGGATGCGCTGACCACGCTGGAGGCTACCGCGCTTCGCGGGTTGGGCGGTGCCGGCTTCCCGACCGGCCGTAAATGGCGGATTGTCAGCGGGCAGCCTGGCCCGCGCCTGATGGCGGTGAATGGTGATGAGGGCGAGCCCGGCACCTTCAAGGACCGTCTTTATCTCGGCACCGACCCGCACCGTATGGTTGAAGGCATCCTGATCGCCGCGCATGTCGTCGGGATCGAGACCTGCTACATCTACATGCGCGACGAATATCCCGAAATCATCGCCCTTCTGCGTCAGGAACTCGACAAAGTGCGCGCCGCCGGACTGGCCGACCATGTGGCAGTGGAGCTTCGTCGCGGCGCCGGCGCCTATATCTGCGGCGAAGAGTCGGCGATGATCGAATCCATCGAGGGCAAGCGCGGCCTGCCAAGACATCGTCCGCCCTATGTTGCCGAGGTCGGCATTTTCGGTCGCCCGACGCTGGTCAACAATGTCGAGACACTGCACTGGATTCGCGACATTCTCGAACAGGGTGCTGACTGGTTCAACACTCAGGGACAGGACGGCCACCCGGGGCCACGAAGCTATTCGGTGTCCGGCCGGGTGAAGACCCCCGGAGTGGTCATTGCCCCGGCGGGATCGACAGTCGAAGAGCTGATCGAACGCTGCGGCGGCATGGCGGACGGCCACAGCTTCAAGGGCTATCTGCCGGGTGGCGCCTCTGGCGGCATCCTGCCAGCAAGCAAAGGCGATATCCCGCTGGATTTCGGTGGCAAACTGGCCGAGGAAGGCTGTTTTGTCGGCTCTCACGCTGTTGTTGTGCTGTCGGATCAGGACAATATGTGGGACGCCGCTACCAACCTTATGAAATTCTTCGCGCATGAAAGCTGTGGGCAATGCACCCCCTGTCGCAACGGCACCGAAAAGGCGGTGGCGATGATGACGGCGGCCGCCCCCGACACCGACCTTCTTGGCGAGCTTTCGGTGGCGATGGCAGATGCCAGCATCTGTGGACTTGGCCAGGCAGCATCGAACCCGCTTGTCAGCGTGATGAAGCATTTCCCGGAGGATATCGGTCCGCACGGCACCGGTGGAGGCAGCAAATGAGCGGCACAAACGACAAGGCCGGCACGCCGGTCACCTTCACCCTCGACGGACGCAGCATCGATGCCGCGCCAGGTGAGACCATCTGGCAGGCTGCTGCCCGCCACGGCACCGACATCCCGCATCTGTGTTACAAGGACAGCGCCGGCTACCGCGCTGACGGCAACTGCCGCGCCTGCATGGTCGAGATCGAAGGTGAACGTGTCCTCGCCGCAAGCTGCATCCGCACGCCAACCGATGGCATGGTGGTGAACAGTGACAACCACCGCGCGAAAACCGCCCGCAAGATGGTGATGGAGCTTCTGGTTGCTGACCAGCCGCCTCGCGACCAGTCCCACGACCCCGATTCCGAGCTCTGGCGCTATGCCGAGACCCAGCATGTCGAGGGTGCACGGTTTCCGGCAAAAGCCGCGCCAGACGCCGACAGCAGCCATCCGGCGATCGCCGTCAATATGGATGCCTGCATCCAGTGCAACCTGTGTGTGCGTGCCTGCCGCGAGGTTCAGGTGAATGATGTGATCGGTCTCGCCGGCCGGGGTGCTGACGCGCATATTGTCTTTGATTTTGACGACGAGATGGGGGCCTCGACCTGTGTCGGGTGCGGTGAATGCGTTCAGGCCTGCCCGACCGGTGCGCTGATGCCAAAGACCCTGCTTGATGACAGCCAGGCTCTTGCCATCACCCCTGACAAGCAGGTTGATTCTGTCTGCCCCTATTGCGGCGTCGGCTGCCAGCTGACCTTTTCGGTGAAGGACGAGAAGATCGTCGCCGTCTCTGGCCGCCAGGGGCCGGCCAACCAGGGCCGCCTCTGCGTGAAGGGCCGCTATGGGTTTGATTACATTGCGAATCCTGAACGCCTGACACAGCCGCTTATTCGCCGTGAGGATGTGCCCAAATCAGCATCGATGCCGTTCGATCCGGCCAATCCGCTGACCCATTTCCGCGAGGCAAGCTGGGACGAGGCTCTTGAGCTTGCCGCCGGCCGCCTGACCGCAGTGCGCGATGCGCATGGGCCGGCCGCCATGGCAGGCTTCGGGTCCGCCAAGGGCACCAATGAAGAGGCCTATCTTGTCCAGAAGCTGGTGCGAACCGGGTTTGGCACGAACAATGTCGACCATTGCACGCGCCTGTGCCACGCGTCATCTGTCGCGGCGCTGCTGGAGAATATCGGATCAGGCGCGGTCACCGCGTCCTTTTCGGAATGCCGCAATGCCGAGGCGATCATCGTGATCGGTGCCAACCCGACGGTGAACCACCCGGTCGCCGCCACCTTCATCAAGAATGCGGCCCAGCGCGGCGCGCGGCTCTATGTGCTTGACCCCCGCGGCCAGCATCTTGACCGCTATGCAACGGATTCACTGCGCTTCACCCCGGGAAGCGACGTCGCCATGCTGAATGCGATGATCAACGTGATCATTGCCGAAAAGCTGTATGATTCCAGCTATGTCACCACCCATACCGAGGGGTTCGAGGAGCTGAAGGCGCGCACCGCGCACACCACACCCGAGGCCATGGCCCCGATCTGCGGCATTGATGCCGATCGTTTGCGCGAGGTCGCCCGCGGCTATGCCACAGCCGGCAGCGCGATGATCTTCTGGGGCATGGGCATCTCGCAACATACGCATGGCACCGACAATTCGCGGTGTCTGATTTCGCTGGCGCTGCTGACCGGCAATGTCGGACGGGCCGGCACCGGCCTTCATCCGCTGCGGGGCCAGAACAATGTTCAGGGCGCGTCGGACGCCGGCCTGATCCCCATGTTCTTTCCGGACTACAAGCCGGTGACAGATGCCGAGACACGCACGAAATACGAGGAATTCTGGGGATCACAGCTTGACCCCGACCGTGGTCTGACGGTCGTCGAGATCACCGAGGCCGCCTATGACGGCGACATCAAGGCGATGTATATCATGGGCGAGAACCCGGCGATGTCGGACCCGGACCAGCAGCATGCCCGCGCGGCGCTGGCCAATCTCGACATTCTGGTGGTGCAGGACATTTTCATGACCGAGACCGCCGCCTTTGCGGACGTCATTCTGCCGGCTTCGGCCTTCCCGGAAAAGGACGGCACGGTGACCAACACCGACCGCCGCGTGCAGATGGGTCGTGCCGCCGTGCCAATGCCGGGCGAAGCGCGTCAGGACTGGTGGATCATCCAGGAGCTTGCCAACCGCATGGGGCTGGGCTGGTCCTACACGCACCCGCGCGACGTCTTTGCCGAGATGCGCATGGTGATGCCGTCTCTGACCGGCATCAGCTGGCAGCGTCTGGAGGCCGAGGACGCCGTGACTTACCCCTGTGCCGACGAGACCAGCCCGGGCCGCGATGTGATTTTCGGCGAAGGCTTCCCGACACCAACTGGCCGTGGACGCATGACCCCGGCCGAGGTGCTTCCACCTGCCGAGACACCGGATGAGGAATACCCGATTGTGCTGACCACCGGCCGCCTGCTGGAACATTGGCATACAGGATCGATGACCCGCCGCAGCACGGTGCTTGACGCCATCGAGCCGGAGCCGGAGGTGCATATGGCGCCGGAAACGCTTCAGGGGCTGCAGGTCGAACCCGGGGCGCTGGTCCGGGTTGTCACCCGCCGCGGCGAGATCGAGCTGGCAGCGCGGGTAGACCCGAAACTGCCAAGCGGTCTGATTTTTGTTCCCTTCTGCTTCTTCGAGGCCCCGGCGAACTATCTGACCAACCCGGCGCTCGATCCCTATGGCAAGATTCCGGAACTGAAATTCTCTGCTGCGCGGATCGAGGTGGCCACCGAGGCCGCCGAATAGGGTCGGCCAGCTGCGCCACTGCCAGTGCTGCACGATGTCACATCTCTGTGACAGCGGTTCCCTTTTGCAAAACGCTGGCGTAGGTTTCGAAAAAAGGGTGCCAACACGTAACAATGACTTTCACCGGGGACTACAACGCCTATTTCAGGGCGCAGCTGAACCGTCTGAAGACCGAGAACCGCTATCGGCATTTTGTCGAGCTCGAGCGGGTCGTCGGGCGGCATCCTGTGGCCCTGCGCCATCATGACGGTGGCACCCAGGAGGTCACCGTCTGGTGCTCCAACGACTATCTTGGCATGGGACATCACCCCGAGGTGATCGCGGCGATGCGTGCGGCAGCTGCCGACAGCGGCACCGGCGCCGGCGGCACCCGCAATATCTCGGGCACCAGCCACGCGCTTGTCGCGCTCGAGGAAGAGCTTGCCGCCCTTCACAACAAGGACTGCGCCCTGACCTTCACCAGCGGCTATGTCGCGAACGAGGCAAGCCTGTCGGCACTTGTCGCACAGCTTCCGGGAACGCTGATCCTGTCGGATGCGATGAACCATGCCTCGATCATCTCCGGCATCAAGCTGGCGCGCACCGAAAAGGCGATCTTCCGGCACAATGATGTGGCCCATCTGGAACAGCTTCTGGCAGAACAGCCCAAAGACCGCCCGAAAATCATCGTCTTTGAATCCGTCTATTCGATGGATGGCGACACCAGCCCGATCGCCGAGATCGCCGCGCTGGCCCGCCATTACAACGCGCTGACCTATCTTGACGAGGTCCATGCTGTTGGCATGTATGGCGACCAGGGCGGCGGCATTGCCGCGATGCGCGGGCTGGACCATGAGATCGACATCATCCAGGGCACGCTTGGCAAGGCGTTTGGCGCCAGTGGCGGCTATATCGCCGCCAGCGACGTGATCTGCGATACCGTCCGCAGCAACGGGTCAGGCTTCATTTTCACAACCGCCCTTCCGCCGGCGGTGGCCGCGGCGGCGCATGCGGCGGTAGCCCATCTTCGCGCCGACAACAGCCGTCGCGCAGCGCAGCAGCGCCAGGCAGAGCGGCTCAAGACAGCCGCGCGGGCGGCTGGCATTCCCATTCTGGAAGGCGATACGCACATCGTCCCGGTGATGGTTGGCGATGCGGCGGCGACCATGCGGATCTGCCAGCTTCTTCTGGCGGAGCACGGCATCTATGTACAGCCGATCAACTACCCGACGGTGCCACGCGGCACCGAACGGCTGCGGCTGACGCCGGGGCCGTTCCATACCGACGAGATGGTGGACCAGCTTGTCACCGCGCTGCAGAGCGTGATGGACCAGGTGTCGGATGAGGGCGCACAGGCGACTGTGGCGGAGTAAATCCCCTTCTGCGACAACGCCGGGCTGGCATGTCGGGCCGTGGCTTCCTATCTCTATGGCAGGTTGAAACCACCCGTCTTCGAGGCCCCACATGCCGCTTAATGCCAAGCCGTCCGACCACCCCAATTTCCCGCCGCATGGCCGCACCGGCCTGCTTCTTGTCAATCTCGGCACACCCGAGGGCACCGACAAGAAAAGCATGCGCAAATATCTGAAACAGTTCCTGTCCGACGAGCGTGTCATCGAAATCTCGCGGCCGCTCTGGTGGCTGATCCTGAACGGCATCATCCTGAATGTACGGCCAAAGAAATCCGGCGCGCTCTATGACCGGATCTGGCTTCATGACGACCCTGACGGATCGCCGCTCAGAAAGATCACCCGCCTGCAGGCAGAGCATCTGGCGAAAACCTTCAAGCAGGATGGTCTCGTCGTTGACTACGCCATGCGCTATGGCGAGCCGTCGATCCCGAACCAGTTGCAGAAGCTTACCGATCAGGGATGCACACAGATCGTGGTGATGCCGCTCTATCCGCAATATGCCGCCTCGACCACGGCGACGGTGAATGACGAGCTGTTCAAATGGATGCTGGATCTGCGCTGGCAGCCGGCCATCCGCACCGTGCCACCATGGCATGACAACCCGACCTATATCAGCGCACTTGCCAATTCGGTGCGCGCCGCCGTCGCCGAGAACGGCAAGCCGGACGCGCTCGTCATCTCCTTCCACGGCATTCCCAAGCGCTATCACATGTCGGGCGACCCCTATCACTGCCACTGCATGAAGACGGCGCGCCTGCTCCGCGAGGAGCTTGGATGGGACACCGGGACGTTCCACGCCACTTTCCAGTCACGCTTTGGCTCTGAACCCTGGCTGATGCCCTATACCGACGAGGCGGTGACCGAGATGGCCGAACATGGCCACAAGCATGTGATGGTATTGGCCCCGGGCTTTGTCGCCGACTGCCTGGAGACGCTTGACGAGCTCGGCAACGAGCTGGAAGAGGAGTTTCACGAGGCCGGCGGTGAGACGCTGACCTATATCCCCTGCCTGAATGACAGCGATGACGGGATGAAAGTGATCGAGGAGTTGGCAGCTGCCAACCTCGCCGGCTGGGTTGATGTTGCCCCGCGCCCGGCGGCAAAAGCACCAAAGCCGAAAGCTGTCAGAATGAAAAAGGCGGGATAGCACCCAGGCTGGTCTACGTCGCCGCTTTTGCAGCGTCGTAGGCTGTCACCAGTGCCGCCGCCGCCGCGCCGATCTCTGCGGTGGTCCGGCCGGGTTGATAGAGGCTGGAGCCGATGCCGAAGCCGGTGATACCGGCCTTCATCCAGGCCGCAAAATCATCCGGCCAGACCCCGCCAACGGCGCAGACCGACGCATCTTCCGGAAGAATCGTGCCGATCGCCGCCACACCGGCCGGGCCAAGCACCGACGCCGGGAAGAATTTCAGCCCGGTCGCCCCGTCCGCCAGCGCGGCAAGCGCCTCGGTCGCGGTGAACACCCCCGGCAATGTCACCATGGCGGCGGACCGCGCCGCGCGGACAACCTGCGGGTCATGGTTCGGGGCAACGATCAGATTGCCACCGGCCTCATGAACCTGGCGGACCGCCGCTGCCGACAGCACCGTCCCAGCCCCGACAAGACAGGCCTTCCCCGCCATCTGTGCGCTGCGCACGGCAATCTCCACGGACTGCATCGCATGCGGGCGGTTCAGCGGAATCTCGATGGCGCGAATTCCGGCACCGATCAGCGCCATGATCACCGCCTCGGTCTCGTCAGGCTGCAAGCCGCGGAGGATGGCGACAATCCGCCGTGGCATACTGTTCCAGATGTCGGCTGCGTTCATGGTCATGTCCCTGTTGGTATGTCGGCCAGTCTGCGCGCCGCGCTGCCAAGCCCGGCGATGGTCACAGCCTCGGCGTCCAGAATGGTGTGGTTGATGCCGGCGCTGTCACATCCCCGTGCATAGAGCGCGGCCAGTGACGGATCACCAATGATGCTGACCACGCCGTCGAGTGACCTGCGGATATGCGCGATCTCTGCGCCGATCAGCAGCCCGGACAGCCGCGCTGCCGTTGCCGCGCCATCCCGCTGGCCGGTCACCACCGCGGCACGAAGCGCAAACAGCCGATCCCAGCTGCCCCCCTCATCCGCCAGCGCCGTCGCCACCATCGCGTCAAATTCGGCAAGATGCGCCGCCATCAGGTCATGGTCCGCGCCATCAGGTGCCATCAACCCCGCCAACGCGCCATGCCGGCCAAGCGCGGCATAGAGGTCGCCAGTCATATAGGTGCTGAAATGCTGCACCATCCCGTCCTGCAGCCGGACCCATTTCGAATGGGTTCCGGGAAGACAGAGCCAGCCATCACCGACACCGCCGACATGCGCGCCAAGGCATTGGGTCTCCTCGCCGCGCATCGCATCGGGATGGGTGTCATCGCGCCGCGCAACCCCGGGAAGGATGGCGCATCGCGGCAGACGGTCCGACACCGGAATGGCATGGTCGGCAAGGGTCATGAGGGTGGCCGGGCAATCGAGATAGGGCGCTTCCCGCCAGCCTGCCAAGGCGCCAGCCATGCCGCAAATGGCGATCGGCAGGTCATAAGACAGGCCATGCCGGTCAAGATAGCCGGTCAGGAGTGGCTCATAGTCCTGCGGTGTCAGGCTTGCCTGACCCTGCGGCCCGGATTCGCGGTCAAGCACCGCAAGCCTGTCATCAACCAGCCAGAGGCGAAGCCGCGTGCTTCCCCAGTCGACCAGAAGACAGGCCGGCTTTCCGGATCCGGTCACAGCATGCCGGTGGTCTGCAGCCGCCAATGTGGGGTCATCAACTGTCATTGTGGCAGCATCGTATCAGTCAGTAGGAAAATCGTTCAAGGGGGCGGCACGAAGGCCTGCCAGGCGCGCGAACCTGTCAAGCTCGACGCGAAGCCTGTCGGCACGCCCCTGCCCCCAGCGCACCCCGGGCTCGGGCCAGAACCCGGTCACCTGCAGACCCCCGCCAGACCGGTCACCCTTCGCCTCGATGCGGCCAACAAACCTGTCCCCTTCCAGAAGCGGATAGACATAATAGCCCCACCGCCGCCGGGCTGCCGGAACGAACATCTCGTTGGTGTATTCGAAGCCGAAAATCCGCTTCAGACGGCTGCGGTCACGGATCGCCGGGTCGAACGGGTTGATGATCCGTATCTGCGATGTCATTGGCGGAATCGCCGCCAGACGCGATTCAATATCCGGCGCGGCCCAGCTGTCCTGCCAGCGCCCGTCCGCGCCTTCGACCCGCACCGCCAGCAGATCGCCGGCCTGATGTCCCGGCCGAAGCCACGTCTTCACATCCTGCACCGAGACCGCATCCCAGAAGCGCCTGATCTCGCCGGCATTGGCGATGCCCATGCGGGTGATGGCAAGGTCGCACAGCGCCCTGCCCGCGGCATCCTCATCCGGAGCGCCAGCGGCAAGCTGTGGAAAGACGCGGGTGCCAAGGTCGTAATATTTCACGAAATTGCGGCGCTCGGCGGTGCCAAGTTCCCCGGCATACCACATCTGCTCCAGCGCCTTCTTGTGCGGCTTGCGGGCCCACATCTCGCGGCTTTCGGCGGTGCTGTCAAACGCATGGGTGGAGAGTGGCCCTTCATCGGCAATGCGGTCGCGAAGCGCGGCGATCTCAGCCGCCGTCATGCCGGAGCGATACCAGGCTGCCTGCGCGGCGCGCGCGCCAAGCCGGCGAAACTGGCGCTGCCACAGCGGATAGATCTCCATCGGGATCAGCGAGGCATCATGGGTAAAATGCTCGAACAGCCGTCGCTGGCGCAGCAGCGGCCAGAGCATGCGTTCGCGATAGTTGCGATTGCGCGACCACAGGATGTGATCCTGCGCGCGCACCACATTGCGGACCGTGTCGATCTGCAGGAACCCCAGCCGCCGGATGATCGTCATCACATCGACAGGACCCGACGGCACCCCGACAAGATCATGCGACGCCAGCCATAGCCGCCGCAGCGCGCGATTGTCGATCTGAAGGTTGTTGGAGGCGTTGCCTGCAGCCATGGGTGCCGCGCCGCCTGCCGCGTTTTGTCCTGTCATGCTTCACCCATGACACAAACCGGCACCCCGCCGCAACGCCCTCTTACATGAACCGGCTCCAGGCGCGTTCATGCGCGTAATAGAGAAACATCTTGGTGACGATCTCGACCGACATGATTGAGCCCGCCAGTGTGAAGCTGCCGGTCAGCACCCAGGCGATGATCAGCGTATCGGTTGACGCGAGGACGCGCCAGGTCAGGGTTTTCAAAGCCGATTTCGCCCGCGGATCATTCGCGCTGTGGCGCTTCAGCCCCGGAAATTTGAGGGCCATGCCCACCTCTTACGCTGTTTCACTCAAGAAATAGGAGGTGGGGAAGACAGCATGAATTTTCAATAAAGGGGCAGGAGTCCTGCGAGGCCGTCACCCGGCCCCGAAGGCCAATGCATCAACCGGACGTCTAACAGGATTGACATGACGAACGGGTTACAGGCGATGATCGGACCGTGCCGCCGGCGCGCCATCAGAAATCGCTGGACCCGCACCACCGGATACTGGCATAACCTGCGCAAAGCGATGCGGCTGTGGTGTAGTGGTAGCACAAGAGCCTTCCAAGCTCTTAGGGCCAGTTCGAGTCTGGTCAGCCGCTCCAACTCCCCCGAAAATCAGCGGGTTCCCTGACATTTACGGCGAACTCATCCGGTCTGGCCCCGCCTAGCCCGGCCTGCCTTCATATGACCTGACGCGCCTTGGCCCCGCCTAGCCCGGCCTGCCTTCACATGACCTGACGCTCCTTGGCCCAGACTGCCTTGGCCCGCCTTGGCTCCGCCTAGCCCGGCCTGCCTTCATATGA